>JAGOEY010000206.1 GCA_017997515.1 Burkholderiaceae bacterium
CCCCGCAACGGAACCTCTACGCCCAAGCCCTGGTCGAGTGCGGCACCCCAAGGCAACGGCACACTCTCGAGCTTCAGCGTCAGACGGTGGCCACCGGTGGCCACCATCGGAAATTCAAAACGCCCCGCGCTGTCGGTGGTGACGCGGTAGCGGCCATCCAGAAACACTTCCACGTTGGGTACGCCGTTTTCACTGGCTTGTTGTTCACCGTCGCGGTTTTCGTCAAAAAACACGGTGCCGCTGATGCTTCCGCCGCCCGCCGAGTCAGGGTTGCGCAGGCCCGCGCTGTGCAGTGCGGTGCCGCTGCTGCCGTCCCAGCGCAGGTACACGTAGAAGGACTTGTCGTTGCTGCGGCTGACCTGTGCGGTGGGCAGCCCGCCCACGGTGGTGGTGTGGATGGTGGCCTGGTTCAGCAGCAGGCTGGCACCTGCGCGCCAGCCGTTGCCCAGCTGGGCTTCGGTGTTGACGCTGCCCGACACCCCCCGGCTGGTGGCCAGGTTGCCGCTGCGCGAGGTGTAGTTGAGGTTGCCGCCGATATTCCAGTCGGCGTTGAACCAGTGGCGCAGCACGACCCCGGCGGTGGGGTAGGTCTGGGTGTCGGTGCTGCTGCGGTCACGCGCCCAGCCCAGGGTGGTGGTGAACTCGGGGCGCATGGTCTCGTATTTGCCGGTGATCCAGTCCTGCTCCCACTCGATTTGTTCGCCGGTGGCCGCCACGTCGTTGACCACCAACGCTTGGTTGCGCCGCAGAGTGGCGCGGAAGCGGGTGGGTGCCCAGTCGTTGAAGCGGGTCTGGTAGAAGCTGCTGGCATACACGGTGCGCATGCCGGCGTCGTTGCCTCCTGCCTGGGTGGCGGCCTGGTAGCGCAGCTGGGTCAGGTTGGCGCTGATGCCAAGGCTGCTGTGGCGGTCGATGCGGTACTGGGCGTTGCCGTGCACCCCGGTCTGGCGTGAGCTGTAACGGCCAGGCGCACGACTGGGGTTGTACTGCTCATAGTCGAGGCCGCTGCCCCAGCTGAGGCGGCTGGTGCTGCGGTCTACGCGCCAATACACCCCCCGGTTGTCCGAGGCCAGCAAGTTGTCGCCAAACCGCAGGTTGGGCTGGGTGTTGTACACGCCTGCTTCGTGCCGGTAGCCCGCCAGGTTTGCGCCTGCTTCCAGAAAAAAACCATGGGCGTTGCTGTTGCGCCCGGCCATGGTGGCGGGGGTGTGGCTTTGCACCAAGGTCAGCCGGGCGCGTTGGTCACCGTCGGCAAACAGCCCATACCCATAACCCAGGGCCGCAGCAACACTGGTGGCGTTTTCGGCACGGTTGTACCAGTAAGGCAGGCTGCGCTGGTCGTCTATGCCGCTGGCTTGGTTGATCTGGAGGCCGGCAAACAACTTGTCGTTGAAGCGGTGGCTGTAGCCCAGCCAAGCCAGCGTGCCGCTGGTGCGCTCATAGCCGGAAAAGGGGCTTCCTGTGAGATCACCACGTTCACCCAGTCCGGCACTGAGATCAAAGTTACGGTCAAACACGCGGGTGCCAATGCCACGCACGGTGCTGCTGCCCAGCGTCAGACGGTAGTGGCGCCGCAAGGCGTCGGTAACTTCGCTGTACATGTCCCCCACCGTGGTGTCGGCAAAGGTGTGGGGGGTGATGGGAAAGCCGAGGTTGCGCAGCGTGATGCGTCCGCTGGAGCGCTGGCTGGCTTGTCCCAAGGGGCCGAAATTGAGGTAATTGTCGCCATTGCGGGCGCGGGCGTCGGCCTGCACGGTGAATTCGCCGTAGTTCAGGGTTTCCAGGCGGTATTCGGCACGCATGCCCCATTCGTTGGCGCTGCGCTGGCCATAACCGGTGTTGTCACTTTGCGAAAAACCATACCGACCTTCAATGGCGTAGCTGCGCAGGCCCAGTGTGCTGGCGTCGGGCGGCGCGTCGTCATCCATTGCTTGGGGCGGCAGGGTGCTCGGATCCATCACCTTATCTTCATAGGCCCGAGGTTTGCCCTCGATCAGTTTCAATAACCGGGCCTGCTCTGCCTCGAACCGATCCAAAGGCTGAATTTGGGCAACCGATATGCCCCCATTGCTACCAGCAGCCAACGCAATTGACCCCAGGAAAGTAGCGCAGAGACCGCATGTGATGCGCCTTAGGCACACCGCAAAAGCTGGCTTTCTGCCGTTACTTACATGTGTATGTTGATGAAGTATGGAAGAAGATGGGTTGACGCAGGCCATTTGCGGATCATTATTGCTATCAAAGTAACGGATTAATTACACGTACAAACCCAAGTCTTGGAATTTGAGGGATAAGTCACACATTCACAAAAAAACAAGGAAAACGCCAAAAACGAACGCCTGTACGTTGAAGTGTCCCAAGATAACTTATCTGGATTCACCCCCCAAAAACGGTATTCCACAGCGCCAGCACCGCATCGCGCTCGGCCTGCAGTTCTGGCGGGGTCACCTGGGTGGGGGCTTCGTTCAGGCGGGCCGTGTGTTGCACGCGGCGCAGTTCGCGGTAGGCGTTGGCGGCGGCCTGGCCCACACCGGAGGGCAGCAGGCCCGCAGTTTCGGCACGTTGCAGCAAGGCGATGTTGCCCACGTTGTCGCGTAACTCGGGGTGGTGCTCTGACTGCGACAGCACCAGGTACTGCACCGCAAACTCGGCGTCCACCATGCCGCCGGTGCTGTGTTTCACGTCAAAGCGGTCACCCTTGGTGGGGTGGGCGGCACGCACGCGGTCACGCATGCTGACGATCTCGGTGCGCAACGCGTCAGCGTCACGCGGTGCGGTGATGACGGCGTCGCGCACTTTGTCAAAACGCTGGCGCAAGGTTTCGCTGCCCAGCACAAAACGGGCGCGTGTCATGGCCTGGTGTTCCCAGGTCCAGGCGGTGTTGGAGCCACGCTGTTGCTGGTAGTTGGCGTAGGCGTCAAACGTGGTGATCAGCAGGCCCGAGTTGCCGTTGGGCCGCAGGGCGGTGTCGATCTCGAACAGGTCCCCTTCGCCAGTCTTGACCGTGAGCCAGTTGATGAGTTTGCGCACCAGCGCGGTGTAGGCCTCGGCGGCATCGTCGTCGCTGTTGTCGTCGCCTTTTTCGAACACAAAAACAATGTCCAGGTCGCTGCCATACCCCAGTTCCTTGCCGCCCAGCTTGCCGTATCCGATGACGGCAAACTGGGGCACAAAGGCGGGGTCGGTGTTGTGGCGTTTCTTGAGGCGCTGCCAGCACCAGCGGGCGGTGATACGCAGCACGGTTTCGGCCAGTGCGCTCAGATCGTCGGCGACTTGTTCGACCGTGATACGGCCTTCCACGTCGCGCGACAGGGTGCGGAACACCTCGGCGTGGTGGGCACGGCGCAGCAGGTTGAGCAGGGTTTCGTCGTCGTCCTCGCCGGTGATCCGCACGGACTTGAGGCGGCTCTCCAGCTCGGCCTCGAAATCTGCGGGCACAAATCGCTCGGACAACATCGTGTCGTTGGCCAACTCGTCGATCACACCGGGGTGCTGCATCAGGTAACGCGCTGGCCATTTGGCCGCACCCATGATGTGCAGCAGCCGCTCGTGGACGGCCGGGCGCTCCAGCAGCAGCGCCAGGTAACTCTCGCGGCGCAGCAGTGGCTCCATCCAGTCGGTCATTTGGATGGCAGCGGCTTCGGTCACGCGGCCTTGTTCGATCCATGTGCCTGTACGTTGTACGAGCCGCACCAGCCGGGCACGCACGTCGTCGCGCAGCGCCTGCACCCGCGGGTGTTCGCGCCACTGGGCCACACGAGCGCTGAACAAGGTGGGCAGTTCTGGCAGCAGTACGGATAGGAAATTCAACCGCATGAGGCCAAGTATGGCACGAGTTTTGGGCCTCGAAACACGTTCGGCCAAGGAAGGTTGAGCGCTCGCTTGCCGCTCAATGGCAAGAGCTTGGGAGGCAGTAT
>JAGOEY010000032.1 GCA_017997515.1 Burkholderiaceae bacterium
CAAAACCCAACCGAAAGCAGGTGGTAAAGGGGGCGGGCGCTGTCACAGGCCCAAATTGCGCCCCGTGCACCTCGGCCACGCGGGCGATGATTTCATGGCCCAGGCGCAGGCTATCGACCGCCGGGGAGGCCTGTGGCGCGCCCCGCCCGCCGTTGTCACAGACCTGCAGCCAGGGCCCGCCCGCGTCACTGCCCAACTGCACCTCGATCTGGGTGCCGGGCGGGGTGTGTTTGATCGCGTTGTCCAGCAGGTTGCGCAGGGCCAGCTCCAGCAGCAGCGGGTGGCCTTGTAAGGGCAAAGTGGCCGGCCCGGTGACCGCAATCTCGTCCTGGCGCTCCCAGGCTTTTTGCGCAAAGCCCGCACTCACTTCCTGCGCCAGCGCCACCAGATCCAGCGGCACGGTGGCTTCGTGTAACTCGGCCCGGCTGGTGCGCGCCAAGGCCAGCAGCTGGTTCAGCACATGCCCGGCACGCAGCGCATCAGCGCCGATACGCGACTGGGCGCGGGCACGGTCGTCGGGCGACAAGTCACCTGCCAGCGCGCTGGCCTGCAGCGCAATGGAGGACAGCGGCGTGCGCAGCTCGTGCGCCACCTCATTGGCCAGACGGCGCTCACGTTGCAGCGCGGCACTCTGCTGGTCCACCAGGCTGTTGATGGAGCCCACAACAGAGTTGAATTCGCGCATCGCATGGCGTGCGGGCAGCCGCTGCGCCCGCCCCACATCCAGCTGCGCCACATCGTCGGACAGCACATACAGCGGCCGCAAGCCGCGCCAGATGGCCAGCCCCAGCGCCAGCGCCACCACGGGCAGCAGCCACATGCCGGGCTCAATCAGCTGCCCGGCAATGTCTTCGGCCAGGTCATCACGCTCCTGCAGGTTCAGCAGCACCATCACCTTACGTTCGTGGGCCGCGTCCCACTGCGCAAAACTGCGCCATCGGGTTTGGGCCGCGCCCAGCTGCAGGTCGGCAAAACCTTCGGCCGTGTCAAACGCCGGAGGATCCGCCGCACCACTGCTGCCGATCAGGCGGCCATCGGCGTCCCACAGCGCCACGCTGAGCGACTGCTGGTAGTCGTGGCTTTTCAGGCCCGGCATATTCATGCGCGGTGCCGCACTGCCGGGCGCGACAAACTCCACCGAGCGCAGGCTCAGCAGCACCGACGCCACGCTGGCCAGGTGGCCGTCGGTGAGTTCGTCCGCCTCTTCAATGCCGGTGCGGTAACCCATCACCACAAAACTGAGCCAGACCACCAGCAAAGCCCCCAGCGCCCAAAGCAGCAGACGGCCGGTGAGGGACGGGCCAGCCGATGAGGCCGCCGCAGTGGAAGAGGTGGACGCTGTGGGTGTGCTCATGCCGCTTCGTCCCGGGGAATGAAGTACCCCACACCCCGCATGGTGTGGATGAGTGTGCTGCCCAGCTTGCGCCGCAGGTGGTGGATGTGCACCTCCAGCGCATTGCTTTCGATCGCGTCCTGCCAGTTGTACAGCCGCGCCTCCAGCTGCTGGCGCGACTGCACCCGCCCGCGCGACTCCAGCAGCACCAGCAGCACGGCAAATTCACGCGGCGACAGCTCCACCGGCACACCGGCCTGCAGCACGGTGTGCGCGGCCGGGTCAATCTCCAGCGCGCCATGGCGAATGACGGGGTGTGAACGCCCCGCCGCACGCCGCAGCAGCGCACGCAGGCGGGCCTCCAGCTCGTCCACATCAAAGGGTTTGACCAGGTAGTCATCAGCCCCGAGGTCCAGCCCCGCAATACGCTGCTGCACTTCGTCGCGGGCGGTCATGATCAGCACGGGGGTGTCGGGCGCAGGCAAACCACCGGGCGCGGCGCTGGCCTGGCGCAGCCGCTGCAGCAGGGTGCCGCCGTCGCCGTCGGGCAGGCCCAGGTCCAGCAGCACTGCATCAAAAGGCTCGGCCTGTAATGCGGCCCAGGCATGCGCCACCGTGTCACACCAGTCCACGGCATACCCCCGCTGCTGCAGGTTGGCCTGCAGGCCGTCGGCAATACCGACATCGTCTTCGACTACCAGGATTCGCATGGGGGGATTGTCACCGTTTGCCCTGGCCACCGCTGCAGGTTCTTATGCCCATCACAATGGCCGATGCGATGAAAGGCTCGTATGAAAATTTGTATTTACGGCGCAGGTGCCATTGGCGGCTGGATCGGGGCACGTTTGGCGGCCCTGGGTGAGCCGGTCAGTGTGGTGGCGCGGGGAGCCACGCTGGCGGCTTTGCAAACCCATGGCCTGCGGCTGCAGCAGGCGGAGGGGCTGCTGCAGGTCCCGGTGCAGGCGGCGGACAACGCGGCGGCACTGGGTGTGCAAGACCTGGTGGTGGTAGCGGTCAAAGCCCCGGCCCTGGCCGAGGTGGCGCGTGACATCGCCCCGCTGCTGGGGCCGCACACCATCGTGCTGACGGCGATGAACGGGGTGCCGTGGTGGTTCTTCCAGGGTTTTGGTGGGGCCTATGCGGGCACCGCGCTCAAGGCGGTGGATGCCAGCGGTGCCATCGCGGCGGCCATCCCTGCGCGGCACGTTGTGGGCTGTGTGGTGCATGCAAGCTGTGCGTTACAAGCGCCCGGGGTGGTGCAGCACCATTTCGGCAACAAACTGATTCTGGGCGAGCCGTCAGGCCAGCAGACGGAGCGTGCCAAGGCCCTTGCAGCCCTGTTGAAAAGGGCCGGGTTTGAGGCACCTTTGTCCGAACAAATCCAACGCGACACTTGGTACAAGCTGTGGGGCAACATGACGGTGAACCCGGTCAGCGCGTTGACCGGTGCCACCACCGACCTGATTCTGGACGACCCGCTGGTGCGTGACTTCATCTCCCAGGTGATGCGGGAAGCCAAGGAGATCGGGGCCCGCATCGGCATCCCCATCGACCAGCAGCCCGAGGATCGGCACGCCGTCACCCGCAAGCTGGGCGCGTTCAAGACGTCGATGCTGCAGGACGTGGAAGCAGGCAAACCTGTGGAGCTGGACGCACTGGTCACCGTGGTGCAGGAGCTGGGTGTGCTGACGGCCGTGCCCACACCGTTCACCGATGCGCTGCTGGGGCTGGCGCGGCTGCAGGCACGGGTTAAGGGTCTCTACTAAGAGTCCTCGCTGACGGCGAATTAACAAGAATTAACGCCAAAAACCTGCGCCATGACGCCTTGAAACGCTGCAAATTGCATTAAAACTGCGCCCTTTTTGCGGAATGATGACCCCATTCATTTCAAAAGAGACACCACCATGAGCGATTTGTTTGACAACCCGATGGGCCTGATGGGTTTTGAGTTTGTGGAGTTTGCGTCGCCCACTGCAGGTGTGCTGGAGCCGGTGTTCGAGCGTATGGGTTTCACCCTGGTGGCCAAACACCGCTCCAAGGACGTGGTGCTGTACCGCCAGGGCGACATCAATTTCATCGTCAACCGCGAGCCCAAAAGTGTGGCCGGCTTCTTTGCCGCCGAACACGGCCCCAGCGCCTGCGGCATGGCGTTCCGCGTCAAGGACTCGCACCATGCCTACCGCCGCGCGCTGGAGCTGGGGGCCCAGCCGATCGAGTTACACCCCGGTCCGATGGAGCTGAACCTGCCGGCCATCAAGGGTATTGGCGGCGCGCCGCTGTACCTGATCGACCGGTTTGAAGACGGCAAGTCCATCTACGACATCGACTTCGACTTCATCGAGGGCGTAGACCGCCACCCGGTGGGCCACGGCCTGAAACTCATCGACCACCTGACACACAACGTGTACCGCGGTCGCATGGCCTTCTGGGCCGATTTTTACGAGCGCCTGTTCAACTTCCGCGAAATCCGGTTCTTCGACATCAAGGGTGAATACACCGGCCTCACGTCGAAGGCGCTGACCGCACCCGACGGCAAGATCCGCATCCCGCTGAACGAAGAGTCGCGCCAGGGCGGCGGCCAGATCGAAGAGTATTTGATGAAGTTCAACGGCGAAGGCATCCAGCACATTGCCCTGATTTGTGACGACCTGATCGCCACGGTGGATCGGCTGGCGCTGGCCGGTGTGCCACTGATGACCGCGCCCAACGACGTGTACTACGAAATGCTCGAAGGCCGCCTGCCGGGCCACGGCCAGCCGGTGAGCGAATTACAAACACGCGGCATTCTGGTGGATGGATCGACCGAAGGCGGCACACCGCGCCTGCTGCTGCAGATCTTCTCGCAAACCCAATTGGGCCCGGTGTTCTTCGAGTTCATCCAGCGCCAGGGCGACGAAGGTTTTGGCGAAGGCAACTTCAAGGCTTTGTTCGAGTCCATCGAGCGTGACCAGATCAGCCGCGGGGCACTGGAGGCCGCGTGAGCGCTGGCCAATCCCCTCAGCGGCCCCAACGGCCCGACTGGACGATTGACCAAGGCTGGGCCGACTACACCGCCGAGGAACACGCCGTCTGGAAGACCCTGTTTGAACGCCAGAGCGCACTGCTGCCCGGGCGCGCATGCGATGCGTTTGTGGACGGCATGCAAAAGCTGCCTATTGGCGCGGAGCAGATCCCCGACTTCCGGGCGCTGAGTGCGGTGCTGATGCAAACCACCGGCTGGCAGGTGGTAGCTGTGCCGGGCCTGGTGCCCGACGACGTGTTTTTTGACCACCTCGCCCACCGGCGGTTCCCGGCCGGCCACTTCATCCGCAAGCCCCACGAGCTGGACTACCTGGAAGAGCCGGACGTGTTCCACGACGTGTTTGGCCATGTGCCCATGCTCATGAACCCGGTCATGGCGGACTACATCCAGGCCTATGGCCAGGGCGGCCTGCGTGCCAAGGCGCTGGGGGTGCTGGACAAACTGGCGCGGGTGTACTGGTACACCGTCGAATTTGGGCTGGTGCAGCAGGCCGACGGCATCCGTATCCTCGGTGCGGGCATCGCGTCGTCGTTCACCGAAACGGTGTTTGCGCTGGACGACCCGTCACCCCACCGCATCGGCTTTGACTTGGAGCGGGTGATGCGCACGCAGTACCGGATCGACGACTTCCAGGAAACGTACTTTGTGATCCCACACCTGGACGCACTGCTCGACCTGGCACACATCGACTTTGCGTCCATCTACGAACGCACCAACGGCCTGCCCGATTACGCCCCCGGCACCACACTCCCGAGTGACCACGTGTTGTCGCGGGGCACGGGGCAGTACCACCACACAAAACACACAACGGCCCTGCCATAAACGGCTGGTGTGCACCGTTAAGCGGCTGTTAAGTCGCCGTATTTATGGTGCGGGCTACTCTTCTGTTGGCCCGCGTGATGCACCCCTTTTCTCCACCCCGATCCCTTCGGTCTTCTCCCACCCTGCACTGGACCGCAGGCAGCCTGCTGCTGTTGCTGGTCTGGGACGCCAGCGGGCTGGACCTGCTGCTGGCGAACTGGTTTGGCACGGCGCACGGTTTTGCGCTGCGCGACCACTGGCTGTTCACCACCGTTTTACACGAAGGCGCGCGGCGCATTGCGTGGCTGCTGGTGGTGGGGCTGAGCCTGGTGGTCTGGTGGCCAGCGGGGGTGTTGCGGCAGGTGGACCGGCTGCAGCGCCTGCAGCTGGTGCTGACCACCCTGCTGTCGCTGCTGGCGGTGGTGTCGATCAAGTACATCAGCAGCACCAGCTGCCCGTGGGACTTGGCAGAGTTTGGCGGCGTGGCGCGTTATGTGTCGCACTGGACGCTGGGGGTGGTGGACGGCGGCGGCGCGCACTGCTTCCCGGCCGGGCATGCATCGGCCGGGTTCGCCTTCTTCGGCGGGTATTTTGTGCTGCGTGATGCCGCGCCACGTGCGGCCAGAATCTGGCTCGTGGCCACACTGGTCGTGGGCCTGGTGCTCGGCATTTCGCAGCAGGCCCGGGGGGCCCATTTCATGAGCCACACACTCTGGACGGCCTGGCTGTGCTGGACGATTGCCTGGCTGTGTGATGGGGCCGCCACACACCTGCGGCTGCGTTACCAGGCCCACCCGGCCACACCGGAGGCTCGCCATGTGGCAAGTTGATATTGCCCTGTTCCAAACGCTCAACGCCACAGCCACCACACCGGCGTGGGTCGTAGAGCTGGCCCGCCTGGCGTCTGCCGTGTTGCCCGGCCTGCTGCTCGGGGCGCTGCTGCTGGCCCTGGTGTGCGGGGCACCCGCTCTGCGCCGCACGGTGCTGCAGGCGCTGCTGAGTGTGGCGGTGGCATGGTGTCTGGTGCACCTGGTGCGGGCGCTGCTGCCGTTTCCGCGCCCTGCCGCGTTGGGCCTGGGCATACAGTGGATCGAACACGGCGCACGGCCCGGATTTCCCAGCATGCACAGCGCCACGGCGTTTGCGCTGGGCGGGGCACTGCTGTTTCGCCGGGCTTTTTTCCTGGCCGCTGGCGCTCTGCTGCTGGCCGCACTGATCGCCTGGAGCCGGGTCTGCCTGGGTGTCCACTTCCCCTCGGATGTGCTGGCCGGCATGTTGACCGGCCTGCTCAGCGCCAGCGCAGTCGCCGCCACATACGCCCTGCTGGAACGCCCCCGCGACACAGCCCAGGCTCCCCTGACGCGATTGCCCTAACCCAGCACACAACACAAACGGCGGACGGGACTTATTCCAGCAGATACCGCGGAACTGGCTTTGCCAGGCCGCTGGTATCGCCCCCTGCAAGGGGGTTGGCGTTTACACGAAGTGAAAAAGCCTGGGGGTGTACCTTCTATACAGCCCTGCAGATTTTGAGCATGTTGGAGCCGCCAGGTGCCCCCATCGGTTCACCACAGGTGATGGCATACACATCGCCGCTTTGCACAATGCCACGCGACTTGAGGTGGGCTTCGGCCTGGGCCAACGCGGTGTCGCGGTCGGCGCTGGTGTCCATCAGGATCGGGCGCACGTTGCGGTACAGCGCCAGTTTGCGCTGGGTGGCGATCTTGGGGGTGAGCGCAAAAATCGGCACGTGGATGCGCTGGCGGCTCATCCACAGCGCGGTGGCACCGCTGTCGGTCATGGCCACAATCGCCTTGGCTCCCAGGTGGTGGGCGGTGAACAACGCACCCATGGCAATGGCCTGGTCGATGCGGGTGAAGGAGAGCCCGGTGAAGTCGGCGTCGAGTTTCACGTCCTCGGCCTCTTCGGCGGCTTCGCAGATGCGGCTCATCTCCTGCACTGTCTCCAGCGGGTATTTGCCCGACGCTGTTTCGGCCGACAGCATCACCGCGTCGGTGCCGTCCAGCACCGCGTTGGCCACGTCACTCACCTCGGCGCGGGTGGGCACCGGGTTGGTGATCATTGACTCCATCATCTGGGTGGCGGTGATAACCACCTTGTCCATGGCGCGGGCCATACGGATCATGCGTTTTTGCAGCGCAGGCACAGCCGCGTTGCCCACTTCAACCGCCAGGTCACCCCGCGCGACCATGATGCCGTCGGACGCACGGATGATTTCTTCCAGCCGGGGGATGGCCTCCGCGCGTTCGATCTTGGCGATCAGACCGGGCTGGTGGCGGAACTCGGCCGCCGCCACGTTGCACAACTGGCGCGCCATTTCCATGTCGGTGGCGCTCTTGGGGAAACTCACCGCCACGTAGTCGGCCTGGAAGGACATGGCGGTCTTGATGTCGTCCATGTCCTTGCCGGTGAGGGCCGGGGCCGTCAGGCCGCCGCCTTGTTTGTTGATGCCCTTGTTGTTGGACAGTTCACCCCCCAGGCGCACGGTGGTGTACACCGCTTCACCCTTGACCGAATCCACCGTCAGCACGATCAGCCCGTCGTTCAGCAACAAGGAGTCGCCCGGTTTCACGTCGCGTGGCAGGTTTTTGTAGTCGAGCCCCACCGCGTCCACATCACCCAGCTCGGTGCGGGCGGCGTCCAGCACAAATTTGGCGCCCGGCTCAAGCCAGACCTTGCCCTCGGCAAACTTGCCCACGCGGATCTTCGGGCCCTGCAGGTCGGCCATGATGGCCACTTCGCGCCCGGTGCGGCGGGCGGCTTCGCGCACCATAGCCGCACGGTTGATGTGGTCCTGCGCCGTGCCGTGGCTGAAATTGAGCCGCACCACGCTGACTTTGCTGAGGATCAGTTGCTCCAGCAGCTCGATGGTGTTGGAAGCCGGGCCGAGGGTGGCCACGATCTTGGTGGCATGGCGGGGGGTGCGAAGCAGCATCGAATCGTCTCCTGTAATTTAGTTTCCGATTTTCACACAGGCGAGTTACAACGGCGTTACGGCGCACCCACCATGCAAAAAGCCGCTGCATTTTTGTGCAGCGGCTTTTTTAAGCTTTATTGGCCTCCAGCGCACATACACCGTGCGCCAACAGCTATCAAATTAGCAGCATATCAACCTGCAGCGCGTTTTTGCAGGATCTCGAACGCGGGCAGGGTTTTGCCTTCCAGGATTTCGAGGAACGCGCCGCCGCCGGTCGAGATGTAGCCCACATCCTTCTCGATGCCGTACTTGGCAATGGCCGCCAGGGTGTCGCCACCGCCTGCGATGCTGAACGCGCTGGACGCGGCAATCGCCTGGGCGATGACCTTGGTGCCGTTTTCAAACGCGGCGAACTCGAACACACCGACCGGGCCGTTCCAGACGATGGTGCCTGCGGCCTTGAGCTGCTGCGCAAGCTTCTCAGCGGTCTCGGGGCCGATGTCCAGGATCAGGTCGTCGTCGGCCACGTCGGTGGCTTTTTTGACCGTGGCGGGGGCGTCGGCGGCAAAGGTTTTGGCGGTCACCACGTCGGTCGGGATCGGCACCTCGGCACCCCGTGCCTTCATGGCGTCGATCACGGCACGGGCGTCGTCCAGCAGCGCGGGCTCGGCCAGGCTTTTGCCGATGTTCAGGCCGGCAGCCAGCATGAAGGTGTTGGCGATACCACCACCCACGATGAGCTGGTCCACGTTTTTGGCCAGGCTTTGCAGGATGGTCAGTTTGGTGCTGACCTTACTCCCCGCCACGATGGCCACCAGCGGGCGCTGGGGCTGCGCCAGCGCTTTGGTGATGGCGTCGATCTCGGCGGCCAGCAGCGGGCCCGCGCAGGCGATGGGTGCGTACTGGGCGATGCCGTAGGTCGTGCCTTCGGCGCGGTGGGCGGTGCCAAACGCGTCGTTCACGAAGATGTCGCACAGCGCGGCCAGCTTGCGTGCCAGCGGCTCGGCGTTTTTCTTCTCACCCACATTCACGCGGCAGTTTTCCAGCAGCACGACCTGGCCCGGTGCGACGGTGACACCGTCCACCCAGTCGGCCACCAGCGGCACATCACGGCCCAGCAGTTCACCGAGGCGCTTGGCCACGGGTGCCAGCGAATCTTCGGGTTTAAACGCACCCTCGGTCGGGCGCCCCAGGTGCGACGTGACCATCACCGCCGCCCCGGCGTCCAGCGCCAGCTGGATACACGGCACACTGGCGCGGATGCGGGTGTCTTCGGTGATGGCACCGGCATCGTCCTGCGGCACGTTCAGGTCGGCACGGATAAAAACACGCTGGTTGCGGGCTTTGCCGCTGGCGCACAGGTCAGAGAAGCGGATGACGTTCATGGTGGTGGTTCGGCTCTGGACAAAATCGACCATTTTAGAAGCCCAACAGTCATCAACCTGACACGGGGCGGTGCATGTTCAAGCAGACGCCGCGGAACCGGCTTTGCCGGGCCGCTGGCGTCGCCCCCTGCAAGGGGGTGGGCGAGAGCGGAACGAAGTCCGCGAAGCCTGGGGGTGTGCCTACCCCTACCAGCCCAGGCCGATGTGCAGTGGCAGAAACACCGCCATCCCCACCACGATGGTTGCCAGTGTGTCGCGTCGCCAGAAGTACGCCGCGACACCTGCTGCAGCCGCATAGATACGCGCGTCGTGCAGGCTGGTGATGAGCTGGCCCTGGGTCATCACCACTTCGGGCACCACCACCGCCGACAGCGCGGCAATGGGCGCGTACTGCAGGCCGCGCTGGGCCCAGTGCGGCAGGCTCCAGGGGCGGTCGAAGATGAAGAAAAAACAGCGGGCGATCACGGTGACACAGGCCATGCCTGCGATGGCCACCAGGGTCCAGAGGTCGGTTGTACCGTCAGCGGGCGTCATGCGCGGGGCTCCTGGGCGGCGGCCACGGGCCGTGTTTTCTCGAGTGCCAGGCAGGCAAACACCGCCACGGCAATGGCCACGATGATGTTGAGTTTGAGTGGCAGGGCGTAGGCCACCACCGCCGCCACACCGGCTAACACGGCGGACAGGATACGCAGACGTGTGGACGCGAGTGAGCAGAGGATGCCCACCAGGCACAGGATGCCGGCAAACCCCAGCCCCCATTCGGACGGGATGAAGTTGGCCAGCGCAATCCCGATCACGCTGGAGCCCACCCAGTTGCTCCAGTTGACGAGTGAGTTACCCGCCAGGTAGGCCTGCCGGGCGATCCGCTCTTCGGGCGTCTGGCCGGGTTGGGGGTAACGCTGCACAAACAACACGTAGGTGATGTCGGTCGTCAGGTAACCGGTCACCAGGCGCTCCAGCCGGGGCAGGTGGATCAGGTACGAGCGCAGGTGCAGGCTGAACACCACAAACCGCAGGTTCACACAAAAGGCGGTGGCCAGAATGATCCACAGCGGTGCACCCACCAGCAGCAGCGGAATGGCGGCCAGCTGCGAGCTGCCCGCGTACACAAACAGCGCCATGGCCAGCGCCTCGACCACACTCATGCCGGACTTGACCATGGCCACACCGGTCATCAGCCCCCAGGCGCTGATGCCCAGCGACTGGGGCAGCATCTGGCGCACACCAAAGCCGAAGTCGGGGTGGGTGTTGTAGATACGGCGCAGGAACATGCGGTGTCAGCCTTCAAACGCCATGCCGGGCGCAACGTCAAAACCGCGCAGAAAGTCGGCCACCGCCAGGCGCTTGCCACCCGGGCGCTGCAGCGTGGTGATACGCAACACACCGTCACCACAGGCCACGTCGATACCGTCGGCATTTGCAGACAAAATCGTGCCCTGGCGCACGTCTGACGGGCGCAGTGCGCTATGAATTTCGCAGCACCAGAGTTTCAGCACCTCACCAGCCAACACGCCGGTGGCACCGGGGAAGGGGTTAAACGCCCGGATGCGCTGGCTGACCACCGCTACGGGCTGCGACCAGTCCACGGCGGCTTCGGCTTTGTCGATCTTGTGGGCGTAGGTCACACCTTCTGCGGGCTGGGGCGTGGGGTGCAGCCCCCCTGCCGCCGCCTGGGTCAGTGCCTGTACCACCATACGCCCACCCAATACGGCCAGGCGGTCGTGCAGGCTGCCGGTGGTGTCGTCGGTGTGGATGGGCAGCGACTCGACCAACAGCATGTCGCCGGTGTCCAGCCCCGCATCCATCTGCATGATGGTGACGCCGGTTTCTGCATCACCCGCCTCGATCGCGCGGTGGATGGGGGCCGCGCCGCGCCAGCGGGGTAACAGGCTGGCGTGGATGTTCAGGCAGCCCAGGCGCGGGGCGTCCAGCGTCCACTGCGGCAGGATCAAACCATAGGCGGCCACCACCATCACGTCGGCCTGTGCGGCGTCGATGGCGTTACGTGCGGCGGCGGCTTCAGCGGGGTATTTGCCGTCCAGCCGCAGGCTGGTGGGCTGGGCGACGGGGATGCCGTGCTCCAGCGCGCCTTGTTTCACGGCGCTGGGCTGCAGCTTCATGCCGCGCCCGGCGGGGCGGTCGGGCTGGGTCAGCACCAGCGGCACGGTGTGGCCTGCAGCGTGGATCGCCTCCAGCGCGGTGCGGGCGAACTCGGGGGTGCCCGCAAAAATCACGCGCAGGGGGGACGGTGTCAGCATGGGGAGGAGCAATCAACAGGGCGGAACACAAACTGGCCAGGGAACATGGAAAGAGCGGAAAGGGCCATCAGAACGTGTTCAATGTCTTTTTGGAGTTGCACAAGTACCTTGGCGGGATGGGCTGCTAGGCGCGGTGCGTCGCAAATAGTTCATCTATTTGCAAGCGCCGCAACACCGCAGACCGCCCGCCAAGGCGCTTGCCCGCAGGGTTGGAGTGAAATCGGGCGATTGGGCACCCCAGCTGCTGGCATGGGCAGGAGCCCATGCGGCGCAGCCGGGCCACCCACTCATCCCGATTGCACTCCAATGCAATCTTCAAAAAGACATTGAGCACGTTCTCAGTCCCATTCAGGTGAATTGCGGAATTCCATGCCGGGGTGGGCACGTTGCACCCGGTTGTGACCATCGAGGTACACCCAGTAAAACATGTCCACGCCGTTGTGCCAGCGGTAGGTCATGATGGGGCCGTCCCATGCGCCCACACGGTCGATGGACGCAGGCGGGCCGAATTCGCGCTCCACATCGGCACGGGTCCAGCTGCCGGGCACGATGCGCTGGAAGTTGGTCTCTGTGAGCACCTGGCGCGACCCGGCCACGCGGCCTGCGCCATCCAGGTCCACCACCCAGGCGTGTTGGCCTGCGGGTTGCAGCGAGTACACCAGACGTTCCCCGCCCTCGATCGCCACCACCTGGGTAGGCTGGCCCATCCGCGCCACCACCACATCCCGCGGCGTGCCAGCGGGCACGTCCTGGCCGTAAAAAAGGGGGCCGGCACACCCGGCGAGCA
>JAGOEY010000207.1 GCA_017997515.1 Burkholderiaceae bacterium
CACCCCATGCTCGAATCCCATTCCAGCCACGCGCTTGCGCAAAAGCTGCTGCCCAAGGGCGCGGGCTCGGTGTTCAGTTTTGACATCAAGGGCAACCGCGAACAGGGCAAGAAGTTCATCGAGACCTTGAAGGTTTTCAGCCACCTCGCCAACGTGGGTGACTGCCGCAGCCTGGTGATCCACCCCGCCAGCACCACCCACTTCCGTATGGCCGACGAGGCGCTGGCCGGGGCAGGCATTTCGCAAGGCACCATCCGCCTGTCGATTGGCCTGGAAGACCCGGCCGACCTGATTGACGACTTGAAACGAGCGTTAAAAGCCGCAGAAAAGGCAGGAGCCTGAGCATGTTCATCACCGTCCAAGGCCACAAGACCTACTGCTACACCGGCGGCAAACCATTTGACGCCACCAAACCCACCGCCGTTTTTATCCACGGCGTGCTCAACGACCACAGCGTGTGGATTTTGCAAACCCGCTGGTTTGCCAACCACGGCTGGAACGTGCTGGCCGTGGACCTGCCCGGCCACTGCCGCAGCGAGGGCCCGCCGCCTGCGTCGGTGGAGGACGCGGCCCAGTTCATCGTGGCCCTGCTTGACGCGGCGGGTGTGCAGCGCGCAGCGCTGATTGGCCACAGCTTTGGCTCGCTGATTGCGCTGGAAACAGCAGCCCGCGCGCCCGATCGGGTCACCCACCTCGCGCTGGTGGGCACGGCGTACCCGATGGCCGTGTCGGACGCGTTGCTGAACGGTGCACTGAACGACCCGATGCGCGCCATCGACATGGTCAACACCTTTTCACATTCCATGCTGGCACCGCCGCCCTCGTCGCTGGGCCCCGGCACCTGGCTGTATGGCGGCTCCCGCGCGCTGATGCGCCGTGTGCTGGCCAGCAACACCCAAGCCAATGTGTTCCACACCGGCTTCAAGGCCTGCAACGACTATGCGAACGGCGAAGCCGCCATGGCCCAGGTGCAGTGCCCCGTGTTGTTCCTGCTGGGTGCCGCCGACCAGATGACACCACCCCGTGCCACCAAGGCACTCACATCGAAGGCAACCAACGCCCGTGTGGTGACGGTGCAGGCCGGGCACGCGCTGATGTCGGAAGCGCCGGATGCGACGCTGTTCGCGCTGCGGGACTTCTTGCTACCCGCTGGCTGAATTGCTACTGTTTCAATAGCGCATCCCGTACGCTGAGCGTGCGGAACTGGGCTTTTTCCCATAAATTGCTGACGCTGCGGCTGTGCGGCAGCAGCAGGTTTTGCAGCAAGGGGGCCAGTGGGGTGTGGTCCGGGTCGGCCAGCAGCACGTAGCGCTGGGGGGTGTTGTCGTCGGACTCCTGCAACTGGCCCACCCAGTCCAGCGCCACCAGCGTGTCGAGCGCGGGCTCCAGCTGCAGGGTGTCGATACGCAGGGCCTGGGTCAGCTCCGGGCCCGTCAGCCCATGGGAGCCTGCTTTGCGTGCCGCGTCGAGGTGCTGCAGCACTTCCAGTGCCATTTTGAAGTGCCAGCCGTGACCACCCGTTTGCCGCGCCACACCGGCCAACAGGCTGGGCAGGTAGGCGGTGACCACCGCACCCAGCAGCAGGATGACCCACGCGACATAGATCCAGATCAGCAAGATCGGCACGGTGGCAAACGCGCCATAGATCGCCGAATAGCTGGGCACCTGCGCCAGGTAGTACGACAGCACCTTCTTGGCCAGCTCAATCCCCACCGCCACAAAAATGCCGCCCACCCAGGCGTGGCCCCACTTCACCCGGGTGTTGGGGATGTAGTGGTAGGCCGCAGCCATACCCCCGGCCAGCAGCAAAAATTCCAGCGAATCAAACAGCAGCTGCACCCCGTCCGGCAAACCACTGACCAAACCACGGGACGACGAAATCACATACGACGTGGTGGCCAGGCTGGCCCCCAGCACCAGCGGCCCCAGCGTGAGCCCGGCCCAGTACACCAGCACACGCTGGCCCAGCGGGCGGGGCTTGCGCACGCGCCAGATGCTGTTGAGCGTGCGGTCAATCGTCAGGAACAACATCAGCGCGGTGACCAGCAGCACCGTCAAACCCACAATGCCCAGGCGGCTGGCCTTGCTGGAGAACTGCGTGAGGTACCCCAGCACCTGGCGCGAGATGCTGTCGGGAATCAGGCTGTCCACCAGCCAGCGTTGTAAGGTGCCCTGCAGCGTGCCAAACATCGGGAACGCGCTGAACACCGCCAGCGCCACGGTAAAAAACGGCACCAGCGCCAGCATGGTGGTGAAGGTCAGGCTGCTGGCCGTCAAACCCAGGTGGTCTTCCCGAAAGCGCTCGCGTAATGTCAGCGCAGTGATGCGCCATGGGAAGTGTTTCAGGTCGTTCCACAGGGCTTCGAGCTGGACGGTCAGGCGTTGCAACGGCCTTGGCCGGTCGGGGGCATCGGCAGGTGTGGAGAGCGGGAGAGGCATGGTCGTTATGATGCCACCGCAATGATGACCGAAGAAAAAACCGTGGGCTGGACCCGCACACTGGCTGTAGGCAGCCTGCTGGGGCTGATCGCCCTGAGCCTGGCCTGGGAACTCTGGCTCGCGCCGCTGCGCCCGGGCGGCTCATGGCTGGTGCTGAAGGCCTTGCCGCTGTGTATCCCGCTGGCCGGGCTGCTCAAAAACCGCATGTACACCTACCGCTGGGTCAGCCTGATGGTGTGGCTGTATTTCACCGAAGGCGTGGTGCGCGCCTGGGCCGACAAACCACCGGGCAACTACCTCGCGCTGCTGCAGGTGCTGCTGTGTGTGGCCCTGTTCACCGCCTGTGCCATGCACGTGCGCCTGCGCCTGCGCAACGCCAAAATTGCCGCTGCAGCCAAACCCTCGGCCACCACCACACCATGAGCCCATCTACCCTCACCTTGCTTGACTCCCTGCGCCGCATCGTCGGCGACACCAACGTCCTCACCCATGACGACCCCACGGCTGACCTGGGCGCGTGGGAGCAGGACTGGCGCAAACGTGTGCGCGGCACGGCACTGGCCGTGGTGCGCCCCGGCAGCACGCAGCAGGTGGCCGACGTGGTCAAGGCCTGCGCTGCGGCAGGTGCCAGCATCGTGCCGCAGGGTGGCAACACCGGCCTCGTGGTGGGTTCCACCCCCGACAACAGCGGCACGCAGGTTGTGCTGAGCCTGCAGCGCATGAGCGCCGTGCGTGCGGTGGACCCGGGCAATTCGACCATCACCGTGGAAGCCGGTTGTGTGCTGCAGAACCTGCAGACGGCGGCGGAGCAGGCTGGCTTTCTGTTCCCGCTGAGCCTGGGTGCCGAAGGCAGCTGCACCATCGGCGGCAACCTGGCCACCAATGCCGGCGGCACGCAGGTGGTGCGTTATGGCAACGCGCGCGAACTGTGCCTGGGTGTGGAAGTGGTCACCGCGAAGGGCGAGATCTGGGACGGCCTCTCTGGCCTGCGCAAGGACAACACCGGTTACGACCTGCGCGATTTGTTCATTGGCAGCGAAGGGACACTTGGCATCATCACCGCCGCCACCATGAAGCTGTACCCGCAGCCTGCCGCGCAGCTGACCGCCTGGGCGGCTGTGGCATCGCTGGAAGACGCCGTGGCGCTGCTGGTGCTGGCGCAAAAACGCCTGAGCGCGGGCCTGACGGGCTTTGAGGTGATGGGCCAGTTTGCGCTGAGCCTGGTGGACAAACACTACCCGCACCTGCGTGTGCCGCTGTGGAAAGACGCGCCATGGTGCGTTTTGCTGGAAAACTCCGACAGCGAATCCGAAGACCATGCCCGCACCCAGTTCGAGAGCCTGCTGGAGGCCGCGCTGGAACAAGGCCTGGTCAGTGACGCTGTGGTGGCCGAGAACATCACCCAGGCCCACAACCTGTGGCACATCCGCGA
>JAGOEY010000034.1:0-7714 GCA_017997515.1 Burkholderiaceae bacterium
GCCGCCTGCTGCCGCTGACCATGATTGGCCAGATGATTTTGTTTGAAACGCTGTTTGCGCTGCTGTACGGGTTTTTGTGGGAGGCCCGCTGGCCCACCGCGCTGGAAGCCCTGGCCATGGTGCTGGTGGGCGCCAGCGTGCTGGCGGGTATTTCGGCGCACCAGCCGCGCCAGCCTGTGCCGGAACACGGCAACTGACGCTGCGGCGGACCGGCCAGCTCAGTCGGCCATCAGGGCTGCGGGGTCGTCCGCCAGCAGCACAGTGTGCGCCCAGCTTTGCAGCCGTGTGGTGTCACAGCGCAGGATTTGCTGTTTGACGGCCAGGATTTGCGACGGGTGCATGGAAAAGCTGCGCAGCCCCAGGCCGATCAGCAGGCGCGTCATGCTGGTGTCACCGGCCATTTCCCCACACACACTCACCCCTTTGCCCTGGCGGCGGCATTCGGCAATGGTGTCGGCCACCAGCCCCAGCACCGCAGGGTGCAGCGGGTCGTACAGGTGGGCCACAGACTCGTCGGCGCGGTCGATGGCCAGGGTGTACTGGATCAGGTCGTTGGTGCCAATCGACAAAAAGTCGAAGTAGCGCAGGAACATCTTGACCATCAGCGCGGCGGCCGGGATCTCGATCATCGCGCCGAGTTTGACCGGGCCGTACGCCACACCCCGGTTGTCCAGCTCGGCCCGCGCGTGGTCGAGCAGGGCCAGCGTGTGGCGGATTTCGCTGCCGTGGGCCAGCATGGGGATCAGCAGGTTCACCTGCCCATGGGCGGCTGCGCGCAACACCGCACGCAGCTGGGTGCGGAACATGGCCGGGTCGGCCAGGCTCCAGCGGATGGCACGCAGGCCGAGTGCGGGGTTCAGGTGGGCGGCATCGTGGACAGCGGCATCCAGCGGTTTGTCGGCCCCCACGTCCACAGTGCGGATGGTCACGGGCAGGCCCTGCATGCCCTCCACCGCCCGCAGATAGGCCTGGTACTGTTCTTCTTCGTTGGGCAAGTCCCCTTGGCGGCCCATGAACAAAAACTCGCTGCGGAACAGGCCCACCCCGACGGCCCCGGCGGCCAGGGCAGCGGCGGCGTCTTCGGGCATTTCGATGTTGGCCAGCAGCTCGACGCGTTGCTCGTCCAGCGTCATCGCGGGGGTATGGCGCAGGCGAGACAGGCGCTCGCGCTCCAGGTCGCCCTGGCGCTGCTTGAAGCCGTATTCGGCCAGGATGATGGGGGACGGGTCCACGATCATCACCCCGGCATCGCCGTCGATGATGACCCAGTCGTCCTGGCGCACCAGCTGGCTGGCGCTGCGTGCGCCCACCACAGCCGGAATGTCCATGCTGCGGGCAACGATGGCGGTGTGGGAGGTCTTTCCACCCACGTCGGTCACAAAGCCTGCAAACACACTTTGTTTGAACTGCAGCATGTCGGCGGGCGACAGGTCGTGCGCCACCAGCACCAAAGGCACGTCCACCGTGTCATCGAGCAGCAGGTCCTGCTGGGTGCGGCGGCGTGGGGAGGGCGGTGGCGGCGCGACGGGGGACGCAACCCCCTTCATGTAACGCAGGATACGTTCAACCACCTGCTCCAGGTCGGCCTTGCGCTCGCGCAGGTAGGCGTCTTCCATCTCGTCGAACTGGCGCGCAATCACTTCGAGCTGGGTGGTGAGCGCCCACTCGGCGTTGTACAGACGCTCGGTGATCCAGTGTTTGACGCCGGTGGTCAGCGCCTCGTCCTGCAGCAGCATCAGGTGTACATCGAGGATGGCCGACAGCTCGTGCGGTGCGTCCTTGGCACTCATCTGCGCCACGCTGTGCTGCAGTCGCTGCAGCTCTTCCACCACCGCATTACGTCCGGCACGTACCCGGTCGATCTCCGACGCCACCCGCGACGGGTCGATGAAGTAATGCGCCACATCCACGCGGCTCGACGCGACCAGCACCGCACGCCCAATGGCAATACCTCTGGCAACAGGAAGTCCGTGGATGGAAAAGGTCATGTCTGCTCCGTCAAATGGCTATTCACCTTCGCCGAATTTGTCGGCCATGAGTGCGAGCAGTGCATCCATGGCCTCCTGCTCCCGCGCACCGTCGGTCTCCAGCGTCACGGTGGAGCCCAGTCCGGCGGCCAGCATCATGACCCCCATGATGCTTTTAGCGTTGACACGGCGTTCGCCTTTGGCGATCCAGACTTCACACGGAAAACTGCCCGCGAGTTTGGTCAGTTTGGCCGAGGCACGGGCGTGCAGGCCGAGCTTATTGCTGATGGTCGTAGTGGTTTTGATCATTTTTTCGGCGCGCCTGATTTTGCGGCGCGGTTATGGAGACTTGCATGACCCCCTGGGTGCCACCGGCCAGCGCACGGGTGACCAGGGCGTCCAGCGTTTCATGCCGGTAACTCACGGTGCGCAGCAGCATCGGCAGGTTGACCCCCGCGATCAGCCGCGAGCGCACACCGTCCACCAGCTTTTGCGCCACGTTGCAGGGGGTGGCCCCAAACACGTCGGCCAGCACCAGCACATGCGGCGTGTTCAATTGCTGCAGCGTGATACGTGCGGCCTGGAAGGTTTCTTCGGGCGACACGTTGGGCAACACGTCGAGTGCGGCCACCCCGTCGCCACAGTCCGGGAAGACGTGTAATGCGCACTGCCGCAAGGCGTTGGCCAAAGGGGCGTGGGCCACGATGAGGATACTGTTGTTCATGGAGGACGGCGGGGAGACAAGAGGCGGATTATGGCGTTTTACCGGGTGCCCACAGGAAGTAGAGGTACGACACCACGCTGCCTGCCAGGTACACCCCCATGGTGGCGCGAAACGCATCGGTGGCAGAAGCACCCGCCGCCGAGAACACATCAATCCCCACACCAATACCCCACTGCAGCACAAAAACCCCCAGAAAGATCACAAGGTTGTAGGCCGACAAGGCCCGGCCCGACAGCGCCGCCGGAAACACCATCCCCACCGCCGGCTGCGCCAAAGACACAAAGGTGCATGTAACACAAAATAGGGCCCAAGCGCCCGCCCCTGCTGCGTTACCAGCTATCAAAATTGATATAAGCACTGCGAAGTTCAGCGGCAAACCCCAGGCAATCAGCCGGTTGACATGGAAGCCTTTGCGAAACAGCACCGGGGTCAGCAGGCCCCAGCCCCAGAAGGTGCACAACATGGCCAGGTTGATGAAGAACAGGCCGGTGGCGGCCTCCTGGGGGCTGTAGCCCGCCACCCGGGTCATCCACGGCCCGGCCCACAGCGTCTGCACCGCCACCATGCCGCCGTAGCTGAAGAAGCCAATCGGCACCATGCGGCGAAAGTACGGGTGCCGCCACACGTCCGCGTAACCCGCGCGCGGCGCGTCCGGGTCTGCGGCCGAGGGGCCCGCCGCTGCGGGTTGCCAGGCAGGCACACGCCACCAGAGCAGCAGCATCGCCAGCACCAGCAACACGGCCAGCCCCCAGAACAGCGGACGCCAGCCAAAGTACGGCAGCAGCCACTGCACAGGCAAGGTGGACGCCAGCATGCCGAACGAACCAGTCATCAGCATCCACGAGTTGGCACGCAGCTGCGTCGCGGGCGACAACCAGCGCCGGTACGCAGTGAGGGGCGCCATCAGGCAGGCGCTGACGCCCACACCACACAACACCCGTGCGGCCATCAGGGCCGAGAAGCTGGTGGCCATCGAAAACGCCACACAACCGACCACCGCAATCCCCAGGAACCCCAGCAGCACTTTTTTGGGCCCGTGGCGGTCAAGCCAGGAGCCCAGAGGCAACTGGCTGGCGGAAAACCCCAGGAAGTACCCACCCGCTAGCAGCCCCAGGCTGCGCGAGTCCAGCGCAAAGTCAGCCGTCAGGGTGGGCGACAAGGTGGCGGTGATGGCGCGCAACAGGGCGGACAGGAAGTAGGCAAACGCAAAACTCAGGAACACCACCACCGCGGTGCGACGGGACAACACACTCATGGGAATCGAATGCCTTCAAAGAAGGTGGTGGCCACGGCGGCGTCGGGCTTGGGGCTGTACACCACGGCATTCAGAACATAGGTGCTGCTGCCCATACGCCGTGCGAACCAGGCGGCATCGGCCACCACCGGCGCACCGTTGGCACGCTGGCCGGTCACCACCATCCGCAGCGCCTGCGGCACAGGCAGGGCGCCGGGCGGAATAAATGCCGCAGGGCGGGTGTCGGCAGGGGGCGGGGTGGCATGCAGATGGGCCAGGGTGGCCGTCTTCCAGTGGTTCAACGCATCACCCACATCAATGCCCGGAGGCACGGGGGCCCAGGCCACGGCAAAGGTGGCATCACCCGCGTCGCAGCCCAGCATCGACATCTCCACCGGCTGCCCGGCCAAGGGCACACTGCGGGTGCCTTTGTCGGGCTTGCAGGGCAGCAGCAGCTCCAGGCCGGGAGCGTCCGCACGCACCGTGCGCCAATTGAATGCGGGGGAACAGCCGGCCGCAATGACGAGCACAGCAACAAAAACCACACGGGGGAGACAAGACATCGGTTGATTATCAGCCGGGCCCTGCCGGACTGCACCTGCTACGCTGCAGTGCAGCAGACCCACCCTGCGCAGCGCCGCACAAACACATTGATCCCGGCCTGTTTCTGGCTAAACTCATCACACAACCATCTTGGATGGTGTGCGCAATGGTTCTGGCCGGCAGAGCCCCTGCTTTTCTGCTCCCCCGGCCCCCTCCTCACCATGCCGCCCCACAAGCCTTCTATGCCTCCGCTGGACATGCCAGAGCCCGACGCCGCAGATGCGGCCGAGCCGTCTCTGGACGAGGCCACCGTGCCGCCCGCCCTGAAGGACTATGCCTTGGCTGCCGCAATGGGACGCCAGCTGTCCGAACCGCTGGCCGACATGCAGAACATCGTGCAGGCCCTGCTCGACACCGGCAAGATTTCCCGCCGCAAAGTGCAGATGCTGCTGGGGGGCCTGGCCCGGGTTCGCCAGCTGTCCATGCAAAGCCAGCAGCTGGCGCGTTTGTCACAAGGCCGCGTGCGCCAGTCCCATGAACGTTTGCGCCTGGATGCCGTGGTGCGCCAGGCCCTGGAAGAACACTCCGAGGCGTTTCACCAGCAAGGGGTGGAGCTGGTGCAGCGCATCCGGCCCGTCGAAATCATCCTGGACCCAGGCATGGTGTCGGCGCTGTTGGATGCCGCGCTGGCCTGCGCCACGGTGCGCGGCAGCCGTTTGATGGTCACGCTGGAGATGCGCAACCGGCCGGAACACGGCATGTTGACCCTGAACACCGTCCAGACCGTGGTGACCGACCATACCCTCACCGTGAACAGCGGCATGGTGGACACGGTCGCCTGGCGTCTGCTGAGTGAAGTGGCACGGGCCAGCGCGGTCACACTGGCACACGCCGAAGAGCTCGGGCACAGCACGCTGGCCCTCGAATTCCCGCGCACCGTGCGCCAGCTGGAGGGGCTGACGCAGGCGGACATGGACGTGAGTGACGACTCCCGGTCCCACCTGGACTCCAAAATGGTGTCGGGCCAGCGCATCCTGCTGTTCACGTCGGATGACTCGCTCGGGCAAATCACCTCCCGTGTCTGCAACCATCTGGGCCTGTTGCTGGACACGGCCACCTCATCGGAGCTGGCGGTGCGCCAGTGCGAGATGGAAAAACCCCATTTGCTCATTTTTGACGAGCGGGATACCGACGAAGCGTTTGATGCGCTGCGCAATGACCTGCAGCGTATGGAGCCCGGGTTCCCGATGATCAGTATTGCCGACGACGCCAACACGCTGGCCATGTCCAGCTGGACGGGTGACAGCATTGCCCGTATCGGCCGCAGCGACCTGCGCGCCCGGCTGCCACAGGTGCTGGCGCTGGAGCTTGCAAAAGCACTGTAGTTGCACAGCCCCGGGCCTAGCGGACTTTGTTCCGCTACTCCTTCCCCCTTGCAGGGGGCGACACCAGTGGCCTGGCAAAGCCAGTTCCACGGTGTCTGCTTGAAGTACCTCGCATCCCTCGTATGCCAGGACTTACTTGATCGCGCCAAATACCTTTTTCAGCACGGCGCTGCCGCTGCCAACCGGGTCCTGGCGGATCTTCTTTTCTTCTTCCGCAATCATCAGGAACAGGCCGTCCAGCGCCTTGCCGGTCACGTACTGCTGGATGTTGGCGTCTTCTTTTTTCAGCAAACCCATGCTGGCAGCTTTGCCTGCGATGTTGTTGTACTGGCTCGCCAGACCGGTTTTTTCGGTGGCCTGCGTCACCACGGGCAAAAATTGCGCGGCCAGCGGTGCGCGGGTCTTGGCTGAAAAGAAGTCTGTGGCCGCTGTGTCACCGCCGGCCAGGATGTTCTTGGCGTCGGTGACACTCATCGACTTCACGGCATCCACCAGCAGCTTGCTGGCCATCGGCACCGCCTGCTCTGCGGCCCGGTTCATGGTGGTCACGAGTTCGTCGATGCGTTTGCCCTGGCCCAGGGTGCGCATGAGTTTGGCCGCATCTTCGAGGTACCCCGGCAAAGGAATGCGAACTTTTGGGTTCCCAAGGAATCCATCTGTCTTGCCCAGTACACCCACCGCGGCAAGCGCCCCTTTTTCCAGCGCAACCTTGACGCCCTGCGACGCGTCGGCGCTCGTCAAATCGGCCAGCCCCAGCGCATGGGCCGAGGTGGCGGGAACCAGTGGGGCCATGGCCATGCCCCCCAGCACCGATGTCAAAGCGGAATTAAACTTGCGACGATCCATGGAAGTCTTTCAAAAATGAAACGTGTTCTGGTTATAGCCTCTGCCGCGGTCGCCGTGGTGGCCATCGTTGCAGGCGTGTTTTTCAGCACGGGTGCCACTGCAGCACCCGACTCTACCTTTGTCCTGCTGGACGGCTCCAAAAAAACCACCGCAGATCTGAAAGGCAAAGTGACGCTGGTGAATTTCTGGGCCACCAGCTGTGTCACCTGTGTCGCGGAGATGCCCAAGATCATCGACACCTACAACAAGTACCAGCCCAAAGGTTACGACACACTGGCTGTCGCCATGAGTTACGACCCCCCCAGCTACGTGGTGAACTTCACCGAAACCCGCAAACTGCCCTTCAAGGTGGCCATCGACAACACCGGCACCGTGGCGCAGGCCTGGGGTGACGTCAAGCTGACCCCCACCACCTACATCGTCAACAAACGCGGCGAGATCGTGAAACGCTACGTCGGTGAACCCAACTTCGACGAACTCCACCGCCTGATCGAGAAATTGCTGGCCGAAGCCTGAACCGCAGGCAGGCAACACAAAAGGGCTGATTTCATAAAGAAATCAGCCCTTTGCGCTTATGCAGCATCCGGATAAAGCTATCAAATATATAGCAACAATCAGCTATTCCATCGTGCGAAGCGCGCAGCGCAAGCACCCTTCCAGCAAACACCGTCGAACCGGCTCCGCCGGGCGACCGGTGTTGCCCCCTGCAAGGGGGTAGGCGTAGCGGAACGAAGTCCGCGAAGCCTGGGGGTGTGCACCTCTACTCACCTTCCACGGAACGCGTCGTGGCAGGCTTTGCAACTGCCTGCGGTGCTGCCAAATGCGGCCTTCAGGGTGTCGAGGTTGCCGGTCTTCGCGGCTGCCGCCAGCTTGACCGTTTCTGCCTGGAGTTTGTCGCTGTGTTCCTTGAACTTGGCCTGCTCTTTCCAGATTTCAGGCTTGGCCTTGCCCCCTTCGGTGCCTGCACCAAACCCGGCCCAGGGCAGCTTGGCCATGTCCGCCACGATGTCGGCGT
>JAGOEY010000034.1:7814-12449 GCA_017997515.1 Burkholderiaceae bacterium
AGTTTGTCGCTGTGTTCCTTGAACTTGGCCTGCTCTTTCCAGATTTCAGGCTTGGCCTTGCCCCCTTCGGTGCCTGCACCAAACCCGGCCCAGGGCAGCTTGGCCATGTCCGCCACGATGTCGGCGTCTTCGGCGGCGGCTTTGGCATCAAACGGCGCTTTGCCATTGGCCATGGCACCGATGCGGCTGAAATGCTGCCCCATCACAAACAGGGCGCTCTGGCGGTATTTGATGGCATCTTCCGGTTTGGCGAACTGGGCACTGGCAGGCACGGCCGCACACAGGGCTGCCGCGGCAAACGCGAGGGTGGCAAGTTTTTTCATGGGCTTCCTTCGTGGGTCTAATAATAGGATCGCGGTACATCGCAGCACCTGGCCCCCTGTTCGGGAAGACACTGTGAGTGCCAGACAACCGCCAGACCATTATGGAGAAAGCGCGGGGCCAACGCATGACAATACGCTCAGCACTATCCCCAGCTTCCTCACCACACCACGAGAAACCCATGACCCACACCGTCCGCATCTGGGATCTGCCCACCCGCATTTTTCACTGGTTGCTGGCCTGCAGCGTGGTGGGGCTGGTGGTCACTGCCAACGTGGGCGGCAACGCCATGGTCTGGCATTTCCGCCTGGGCTATACCGTGTTGACCTTGCTGCTGTTCCGCGTTGTGTGGGGTTTTATTGGCGGTCGCTGGTCGCGGTTTTCCGCTTTCCTGTATGCCCCCGGCACGGTCATCCGTTACCTGCGCGGCCTGGCCAGCGCGGATCACAAGGTCGGGCACAACCCGCTGGGTGCACTGTCGGTGCTGGGCTTGCTACTGTTCCTGTTTGTACAGGTGGGCACGGGCCTGCTGAGTGATGACGAAATTGCATTTGCCGGCCCGCTGACGGCACTGGTGTCAGGTGACACTGTCGCCAACGCCACCTGGTACCACAAAGACATTGGTGCATGGATTCTGATCGCCATGGTGTCACTTCACGTGCTGGCGATCCTGTTCTACACGCTGGGCAAAAAACAAACCCTGGTCCGCCCGATGTTGCATGGCGACAAACAGGTGCCGCTGCCCCCGGTACAAGCGTCGCGTGACGATGCCGCCTCACGCAGTGTGGCCCTGTTTGTGCTGCTGGTGTGTGCTGCGGCGGTACGCTGGCTGGTGCAACTGGGGGGATGAACGCGGATAAACTGGCCTCGCAACCACAGCTTTTATCCCGTTTTGGAAAACCCGCAGATTCAACTTTTTTCCCCGCTTGCCCAGCTTGCCAGCCACGACATGGCGGCCGTGCGCGAGATTTTTCAGGAGTACGCAGAAGGCCTGGGCATAGACCTGCGTTTCCAGCAGTTTGATGCCGAGCTCGCCGGGCTTCCGGGCGACTACGCCGAACCCCGTGGCGCGCTGCTGCTGGCCACGGTGGATGGTGAGCTGGCCGGTTGCTGTGCGCTGCGCCCCCTGGACACGGCGGACTACCCCAACACCAGTGAAATGAAACGCCTTTATGTGCGCAAGGCGTTCCGGGGGTTTGGGCTGGGGCGCCTGCTGACCGAGGCGATCCTGGACGCTGCACGCCAGGCGGGTTATGCAAGTGTGCTGCTCGACACACTCAACGAGATGGACACCGCGCGCAACCTGTATGCCGACCTGGGGTTTGAGGAGATTCCCCCCTACTACCACAACCCCATCAGCGGGGCGCATTACCTGAAGGTGAACCTGTAGCGGCCCCCTTCAGGAATACATCAGGCGCTGGCCTGTGCCAGCAGGGTCGCCGCGTCGCTGACCTCGAACTTGCCGGGGCCTTCAATGTTCAGTGCCACGACTTTGCCGTCTTTCACCAGCATCGAATAACGGTTGCTGCGCACGCCCATGCCGCGTGACGTCAGGTCCAGCGTCAAGCCGGTGGCCTGTGCGAATGCCGCGCTGCCGTCTCCGAGCATACGCACCTTGCCCGCCGTTTTCTGGTCACGTGCCCAGGCACCCATAACAAAGGCATCGTTCACACTGATGCACCAGATTTCGTCGACGCCGGCCGCCTTGAAGGCATCAAACTTCTCCACATAACCCGGCACGTGCTGCGCAGAACACGTGGGCGTAAAAGCGCCAGGCAGTGCAAACAACGCGATCGTCTTGCCAGCAGTCGCTTTGGCCACGTCCACCGCGTTCGGGCCGATGCTGCAGCCTTCGCCTTCCACTTCCGAAAATTCCATCAGGGTGGTGGCTGGCAGGGTATCTCCGACTTTGATCATGTTTGCTCCTCGAACAGTTGGTTTAAAACAGCGCCAGAAAAAACCGACGCCCACAAAAGAAAACGACCCACATTGTGGGTCGTTTTTCAGAGGTGTGCAGTGTGGGCCGGGTAAGGCTTAAACAGCAACAGCCTTTTGAACCAGACGGGTCGCAACCCAGTTCTTGGTCTTCGAAATCGGACGGCTTTCCGTGATTTCGATCATGTCGCCGACCTTGTACTCGCCCTTTTCGTCATGGGCGTGGTACTTGCTCGACTTGCCGACGATCTTGCCGTAGAGCTCGTGTTTCACACGGCGCTCAATCAGCACGGTCACGGTTTTTGCACGTTTGTCGCTGACCACCTTGCCAATCAAGGTGCGCTTGAGGGATGTCTTAGCTTCCGTCATGTGGGCTCCTTACTTGGCGGCTTGCTTTTCAGCAAGAATGGTTTTTGCTCGTGCGATAGCACGGCGCGTAGAGCGCAGTGTCGTCGTGTTGTTCAGCTGTTGCGTAGCCTTCTGCATGCGCAGACCGAAATGTGCCTTTTGCAGGGCTTTCACTTCGGCTTCAAGGCCAGCGACGTCTTTCTGGCGCAGTTCAGTAGTCTTCATTTCTTCATTCTCCTGAATCAAGCGCCGATCATGCGGCTGACAAACGTGGTGCGCAGTGGCAGCTTGGCAGCAGCCAGACGGAACGCTTCACGGGCGAGTTCTTCGGGTACACCAACAATCTCGAAAACGATCTTGCCGGGCTGGATTTCAGCCACGTAGTACTCGGGGTTACCTTTACCATTACCCATCCGCACTTCTGCAGGTTTGTGGGAAATTGGCTTGTCAGGGAACACACGAATCCAGATGCGGCCGCCCCGTTTGACGTGGCGCGAAATCGCACGGCGTGCGGCTTCGAGCTGACGCGCGGTCAGACGGCCACGGTCGGTGCACTTCAGACCGAAATCACCGAACGCTACGGAGTTGCCCCGTGTAGCGACGCCGGTGTTACGGCCTTTTTGCTCCTTGCGGAATTTTCTGCGAGCAGGTTGCAGCATGGTATTTTTTCCTTAACTCGGCCGATTACTCGGCCTTGGCACCGTCCGCTGCTGCAGCGGGCGCGGCTACCTTGCGGACGCGCTTAACGGTGGATTTAGCGTCAGCACCTGCGGCTTCAGCGGGTTTGTCGCTGCCGTCCGCAGGAGCGGCGTTGGCACCAACAGGGCGGCGGGCACCACGGGCGGGACCACGGTCGTTTGGACGGTCGCCTGGGCGAGCATCACGGCGTGGACCACGGGGGCGGCGCTCGTCGTCTGGACGCGGTGTTTCCACTGCGGGCAGATCGTTGCGGCCCAGGGTGTCACCCTTGTAGACCCAGACCTTGACACCAATGATGCCGTAGGTGGTCTTGGCTTCCGAGGTGCCGTAGTCGATGTCAGCGCGCAGCGTGTGAAGTGGCACGCGACCTTCGCGGTACCACTCGCAACGTGCGATTTCGATACCGTTCAGACGGCCAGACGACATGATCTTGATGCCGAGGGCACCCAGACGCATGGCGTTTTGCATGGCGCGCTTCATGGCACGGCGGAACATGATCCGCTTTTCGAGCTGTTGCGTGATGCTGTCGGCGATCAACTTGGCATCGATTTCAGGCTTGCGCACTTCCTCGATGTTCACTGCAACCGGCACACCCAGCTGTTTGCCGAGTTCGCGCTTGAGGTTTTCGATGTCCTCGCCCTTCTTGCCGATCACCACGCCCGGACGTGCCGAGAAAATGGTGATACGCGCGCTCTTGGCGGGGCGTTCGATCAGAACGCGCGAAACCGCGGCGTTCTTGAGCTTGGCCTTCAGGTACTCACGCACCTTGATGTCTTCTGCCAGCATGCCGGCGAAGTCTTTGTTGCTTGCGTACCAGCGGCTGGACCAGTTGCGGCTCACCGCCAGGCGGAAACCGGTAGGATGGATTTTCTGTCCCATAGTCTTCCTGAGCCTCTTAGTTGCCAACCGTCACGTACACATGGCACGTGGGTTTGCTGATGCGGTTGCCACGGCCCTTCGCACGAGCGGTGAAACGCTTGAGCGTTGTACCTTGCTCGACGTAGATCGTCTTGACTTTCAATTCGTCAATATCAGCGCCATCGTTGTGTTCTGCGTTGGCAATAGCCGACTCCAGAACCTTCTTGATGATCACTGCAGCTTTTTTCTGGGTGAATTCCAGAACATTCAGCGCTTGGTCAACCTTCTTGCCGCGGATCAGATCAGCGACCAGACGGCCCTTGTCGACCGACAGACGGACGCCCCGAAGGACTGCACGTGTTTCAGACATGGTCGTTCCTTATTTCTTCTGGACTTTTTTGTCCGCGGGGTGACCCTTGAAGGTGCGCGTCAGGGCGAATTCGCCCAGCTTGTGGCCCACCATCTGGTCGGTGA
>JAGOEY010000033.1 GCA_017997515.1 Burkholderiaceae bacterium
GGGCACCAGCATGCCGTTGGCGTCCAGCGCCTCGAACGGCACGCCGCCTGCGGTGCTGATGGCCTCTGCAACCGGGCGCGCAGCCACCACACGGATGGGCAGCGCCTTGATGGTGGCGGCCAGGCGGTCGAGGTCTTGTATGCCGTCTTTGCCCAGCACCTCGTACAGGATGGCGGCCTTGATACCGTCAAGGCCCAAGCGGCTTTTGAGGTGGCTGGTGAGTGAACGGGCGCCGCGCGGGTGGCGCACCTCATTCAGCACGCGCTCGGGGGTTTTGTCGGGCAGCAGGTCGAGTGTGAAGGTGGCACTGCCATGGGCGGCAATCTCGTCGCGCAGCAGTGCAGACACGGCATACACCAGACTGCCCTCCACACCCTGCGCCGTGGCCACAAACTCGCCCCGGCGCTGGAACGTCTGGCCCTGGCTGCTGGTGAAACCGATGGCCACCGACTTGAAGGGCTGGCCGGCAAAACGGCTGCTGAAGTGCGGCGTCCAGCCCAGCACAGGCGCAGGCCCCTGGCCCAGCAGCTCTTGCAAAAAGGCGCGGCGGGTTTCTACGGGCACACCGTCTTGCTGCGGTGCCTGCACAGCGGGGTCCAGCGCGACGTCAAAGCCGCAGTTGGACGGCTGCAGCGGCATGACCGGCACAGCTTGCGGCTCCAGCAGCGGCACCCAGGCGCCGTTGGAGCCAAGCTGGGGCCAACTGGCACCACCCAGGGCCAGCACCACGGCCCGGCCTTGCACAGCCACCTCGCCGTCGGGCGTGTCGAAGCGCAGCGTGTGCGCCCCAGCGGCTGGGGCGTCGGCCCAGCCCAGCCAGCGGTGGCGGGTGTGGAACTGCACACCTGCCGCCCGCAGCCGCTGCAGCCAGGCCCGCAGCAGCGGCGCGGCCTTGAGGTCGGCGGGGAAGACCCGGCCCGACGTACCCACAAACGTCTCCACACCCAAACCTTGGGCCCAGGCGCGTAATTGCTCCGCACCAAAAGTGGACAGCAGCGGAGCCAGCGCCCCGGCACGTGCGCCGTAACGCGTCACAAAAACGTCGGCCGAGTCGGAGTGGGTCAAATTCAGCCCGCCCTTGCCTGCGAGCAGGAATTTGCGCCCGGCCGAGGGCATGGCGTCAAACACATGCACCTCGGCCCCTGCGGTGGCCAGCACTTCGGCGGCCATCAGGCCTGCGGGGCCCGCACCAATCACGATAACTTTGTTCATTCCGATTCGATCCATTGCAGCAATGGGGGGATTGTCCCCCCGTTAGAACGTGTTCACGATCTTAGGCATCGCCCCAATGTGGGGCCTGGCCACAGCCGGCCAAGTTGTCCCGCGCCAGTGTGGGTAAGTTTGGGGATGGCACCCCGCAGAGGTCGCCAAGTGCTTGCCAGCATTGGACTTTTTGATGCCGCTTAAAAAACAGGCAACAGGGGTAAAACACGCTTTTGAGGGCTTAAAAAGGCATTTTTGTGGGCAGAGCAGCACACGTTGCCCACAGCCCGTTTTTTGTCCCTGTGAAGTGTGGGTAAGTTTGGGGATGACACCCTGGAGAGTGCGGCAAGTGCTTGCCAGGCCTCGGATTTGTTACGCCGCCTAAAAAACAGGCAAATGGGATAAACCGCCGTTTTTCGGCCTGAAATGGGATTTGGGGGCCTGCTTGGTCACACACTTTGCACCGAACCCAAGGGTTATCCCGCAGACATGTGGGTAACTTTGGGGATGGGCACAGGAATAGTGCGCCAAGTGCTTGCCAGCACAGGGATTTTGTTGCCGTGCCCATAAAACGGGCAGAGGTTGTTGCACACCCCCAGGCTGCGCGCACTGCGTGTCGCTGCGCCAACCCCCTTGCAGGGGGCGATACCAGCGGACTGGCTGAGCCAGATCCGCGGTATCTCTGGAATGGGACGGCGTGCGCCGCAGCCGCTTCAGGCTATGGCGAAATCATCTCCAACTCTTCCAGTTCCCCCTGCCCTGTCAGAAAGGCGGCGCGCACCACCGAGCCGGGCTCCAGTGCTTGCACGGCCTGGCGGTAGGTGTGGAGTTGCTCGCGCAGGGCCTGCTGGCGCTGCGGCTGGGCTGCGGACTTGTAGTCGAGCACCCACCACTCCCCGGTGTCGGCGCGGCGCACCAGGCGGTCCAGGCGCACCAGCGCGCCGCTGGCCACCAAAGCCACTTCGTTGCCAACCCAGTCCACGCGGTCGGCCTGCCAGGCCCAGGCCCCGGCCCCTTCCAGAATACGCTGGGCCATGGTGGCGGCCAGTGTGGCCTGGGCATCACCCAGCGCAAATTCGCGGGCGACGGCGGCGCGGCCTGCGGCGCAGTGGTCGGCGGCGGAGGCACCCAGCGGGGCCCATTCCAGCAGGCGGTGCATGGCCTGGCCGACAAGCGACTCGGGGGATGGTGGGGTCGCCGCAAGCACGGGACTTTGGGATACTTCGTTTTTGATAGCTACTACCGCAATACCATCGTGCGCTAGAGGTCTATTTGGCAGTATTTTCAGCAGAAACGAGGCTTCGGGCTCCGCTGCCTGCTGCGCCGACAGCGCCACCACCTCTGCCGCTTCCACCGGCGTACACAGCGCCTGCACCCGCTGCCACCAGCTGCCGGGGTTGGCCCGGTGGGGCTCGACCGACGACAGTACCAGCTGGCGCGCGGCGCGGGTCATGGCGACATACAGGCCGTTCAGCTCTTCCCGCTGGCGCGCGGCTTGTTCGGTCTGCAGCGCTTCTGCCGCGCAGGCAGGCGGGTTGGTTTCACGCACCAGGAACAAAAACCGTTCGGGCGCGGCAGACTCACCGGGCCAGTCCACCAGTACCCCCATGGATTCGGATTTGGCGGGTGCGCCGTCCGTGTCGAGCAGCAGCACCAGCTTGGCCTCCAGCCCCTTGGCACCGTGGACGGTGAGCAGGCGCACCGCACCAGCGCCGTCGGCATCTTCGGCGACGCTGGCCCCGGCCTTAGTGCCACCGGCTTTGAGCGCGCGCACAAACCCATACGGCGTGGCATAACGCCCACCCGCGTGGTTCAGCGCCGCACCCAGCAAGGCGCGCAGGTTGTCCAGCACCCCCTGGCGCTGGGTGGCGGGCGCAGCGGCGGCAAACCGTGCCAACACGTCACCGTGCTGGTAGATGGCGTCCAGCGCGTCGTGCGGCGGCAGCTGGTCTACCCAGCTTTTGTACAGCACCAAAACAGGCGCTAGCGCACGTATATGCTGCGGCAGCAGCTCATCATTTTGTAGCAAACCCCACCAGGACGAATCAGCCTCGCCAGCGTTCGCAGCCCGCACGCGGCGTTGCGCAAGGGCGATCTGCACCAGGTCATCGTCACTGAGTGACCACAGCGGCGAGCGCAGCGCCCGTGCCAGCGACAGGTCGTGTGCGGGAGACACCAGCACATCCAGCAGCGCCAGCACGTCCTGTACCTCGGGCGCATCCCCGAGGTCGTTTTTTTCGGGCTGCTCGGTGGGCACCTGCAGGTCACGCAAGGCGTCGCGTACCACCCCCAGGTTGACGCGGCGGCGCGACAGCACCATCACGTCTTTGGGCAGCAAGCCGTGCTGCGCCATAGTGGCCACGAGCCACTGCGCGGCCTGGCGGCATTCGAGCGTGCGCAGGGTTTCTTCGGGCACTTCACGCGGGGTGGCCAGGCTGTCACGCCAGGCCAGGGTGCCGTGTTCGGACAGGAGCACATCACCATCTTCCCCGGCCGCGTCCTCCAGCACCGCGCGGCTGATCTGCGGCAGGCGTAACACGGCGGCGGGTGCGGTGGATTCGGTGGTGTGGGTGCGGAAGTCGCTGTACTCACCCGCCGCCTGCGCGGCGGACATGGTCTGGTTGACGGCGTCGATGATGCCGGGCGCGTTGCGCCGCGTGTGGTCGCAGCTGAGCCGGTCGCCGCCCAGCCCGTCCACCACAAAGTCCTGCGCGGCACGGAACACCTGCGGCTCGGCGCGGCGGAAGCGGTAGATGCTTTGTTTGGGGTCGCCCACGATAAACACGCTGGGGCGCTGCGCCCCGCCGCCCGTGCCCGCGTAGCCGCTGAGCCAGGCGTGTAAGGCCTGCCACTGCAGCGGGTTCGTGTCCTGGAATTCGTCGATGAGCAGGTGGCGCACCCGTGCGTCCAGCCGCTCCTGCATCCAGCCGCTGAGCACGCTGTCGGACAACATGGTTTGCGCAGCGCGCTCCACGTCGTTCATGTCCACCCAACCGCGTGCGCGTTTCAGGCTGGCGAACTGCGCCACCAGCACCCGTGAGAGCCGCGCCATGCGCTGTTGGTAGTCCCAGGCTTCGTGCTGCGTTTGGGCGGCGTTGTACTGCTGCACCAGGTCTTGCGCCAGACGCACCTGGTCGATGCCGACAATCTTTTCGCCAAACTTGCGCGGCTCGCCTTTTTGGGTCAACAAGGCATCACAGATGCCTGCGGCGTGGGCCAAAGACACGGCCACTTCCAGTTCACCTCCTTTGGCGGAGAAGGTCTTGGCGCTGGCCTGCCCCAGCGCGCGGGCTGCGGCCAGCAACTGGGCACGGGGTGCGTCGGACACCAGCCAGGCAGCGGGTGTGGCGTGGCCTGCGAATGTGGGGAACTGCACATCCCAGGCCTGCACCGATGCGTCGACCACACCGGCTTCATCGGCGAGTGTGAACTCCACACGGCGCGACAAGGCACCCGCCAGCGCCTTGTGGGTTTGTGCGCGGCCATGGGCGGACACCACGGCGTGGTAGTCGGCCTGCAGGCCCGCATCGGCCAGCACGGCCGCATAAAACGGCAGCCAAACCTGGGCAACGGCTTCGGTGTCGTCCTCCAGCAGTTCGTAGTTCGTGGGCAGTCCCATGTTTTGCAGCACGGCCAGCGGGGCGGTGCGCAGCAGTGCGGCAAACCAGCTGTGGAAGGTGCGGATCTGCACCGGGCGGCCAGTGGCCAGCAGATTTTTCTGCAAACTTTGTAGCGCACTGCGCAGGTCCGGCGTGCGCTGGAGCATCATTTCGTCTGAAATTCCGCGTATCCGCAGCTGCAGCGCCAAATCTTCCAGTGGTGTCTGGGCAAACTCCGCCAGCCATTCGTGCAGGCGTGCGCGCATTTCACCCGCCGCTTTTTTGGTGAAGGTGATGGCCAAGATTTCGTGGGCCGGGCAACCGTCGAGCAAGGCCCGCACGATGCGCGACACCAGCATCCACGTCTTGCCCGCACCAGCGCAGGCCTCCACCGCCACGCTGCGGCGCGGGTCACAGGCGATGGCGTAGAAGGCCTCGCGGCTGACGGTGGCGTGGTTGTGTTCGTAGGCAGCGGCGCTCATGCGGACGGACTCCAGAAATCTTTGCGGCATAAACCTCTCGCGGCGCAGTATTCACAGGCCATACCTTCGCCCAGCGCGGCCATGGCGGCACCGCTGGTGATGCGTTCCATGTCGTGCAGGATGCCGGTGATCAGCACGTCGCGCACGTCCACCACGTCGGGCTGCAAAACGGTTTTGGTGCCGCCCTTCTCGCCCACGTTCACGTAGGCGGCCTGCAAAGTGTCGTCGGGCTGCAGCGCGGCGTAGAAGGCCAGTTGGGTGTCTTCGGTCGGCGTTTTCACCCTGCCTTGGGTGGTGCCGATACTTTCGGTTTTGTAGTCCATCACCAGCGTGCTGCCGTCGGCCAACTGGTCCAGCCGGTCAATCTGGCCGACCAGGGTGATGCTGCCCAGCGGCAGCTCCTGCCAGCGTTCGGCCCAGCCAAAACGGGCACCGGTGGCTTCGTGCTCTGCCAGCCATTGCAGGTAACCGTCACGCACCTGCGGCCAGGCGGCGGCAAAGGGCAAAAACGCGGCGTCGGGCAGGCCCGCAGCGCGGGTGGCTTCTGCCGCAGCCTGCTCCATCAGCGCCAACCGGGCGGCAAGACCGTCACCCAGTGTGACGTCTGCAGCCAGGGCCTCGTGGAAGATTTTGAGCACGGCATGGAGCCACAGGCCGAAGTCGCGTTTGTCCACCTCGTCTTCCAGCTCATCCGCCTCTTTAAGACCCAACTGGCGCAGCGCAAAAAAGCGGTACGGGCAGCGGCGCAGGTCTTCGTAGGCACTGGCGGACAGGCGCTGCACCGGCAACTCGCTGCCGTGCGCCTGGGGCGGCAGTGTGGGCTGCGGGGTGATGGTGCGGTGGTCGCGCGGGTCTGCGCCGTGTGCGGCACCACCGTTCAGTTGCAGCGCCTGCACCAAGGGGCTGGGCAACAGTGGCTCACCACCATCATCCCCCTGCCGCCACAGCACATCGGCATACGGCAATTGCAATACGTTCTGCCACGCGGCCCGGGCGGCGTCCTGCAAAACCTCGCGTGTGGGCAGGCCCAGCGCACTGCGTTGGGCGGCGGTCCAGGTGCCGGGTGGCTCAGGCGCGGCAGGCAGGCGCACCTCGTCACAGCCGGGCAGCACCACGGCGGCAAAAGGCCGGGCCAGCAGCTGGCTCATGGGCAACACGACCACCTGCACGTCCTGCTGCGCATGGGCACTTTCGGGCACAAAACTCGCGCCCTCCAGCGCAGCCTTGACCCAGGTGCTGAACTCGGCGGCGTCCATGCGCCGGGTGCTCCAGTCGGTGGCGGCCAGCGCCTGGACGAAGTGGGCCTGTGCTTCTTCGGTCAGCCGCAGGGTGGCCAGCAGCGCCAGACCCGCAGGGTCGGCCTCCAGCCCAGGCCACTGGCCACCGGCCTGTAATGCGGTGCGCAGCGCGGTTAGCCACTGGGCCAGCGGGCGGCTGTGCTGCAGGGCCTCACGCACCTGCTGCGCCTGTATGGCAAGGGTTTGTACTTCGGGTCGGATGCCAGCGTCGGACGCACACAAAGCAACCCAACGTCCCCAGTCGGTGATAGCGAGTTTGCGCAGGGATTTTTCGGTGGCGGCCACGGCGGGGGCGGCGAACGCAGGGGCGTTCTTCAGCCAGTCGAGCACGTCGTCGCTGGACGCGTTCCACACACAGGCCTGCAGCAGCCCCACCACCTGTGCGGCGGCGCGCGTGGTGGACAACTTCCAGCCGTTTTCGTCGCGCTGGCGTACACCGTGGCCGTCGAGCATGGCACGCACACGCCGCGTCAACAGGCGGTCGGTGGCCACCAGCGCCACGGGGGTGTGGCCCTGGGTGATGTGCTGCAGCACACAGGCGGCGGCACGCTGGGCTTCGTCTTCCGCCCCCTGCGCGGGGTGCAAAGCGACTGTGCCCAAAGGGGCGTCTTGCGCCAGCACGATGTGCACCAGCTGGTCGTTCCACAACTGGCCCAGCGCACCGGTGGGGGCCAGCAGCGGGTCGGGCTGGAAACCTTCAAGCACCACCACACAGCCCACACCCGCCAGCGCCTGCTGCAGCACGTCGGTGGTGTAACGCGAGGCCAGCGCCCACTCCAGAGCAATCCGTGCCACCGCGCCTTCGAGCGCCAGCACGGGGGTGTCCATGCCCAGGGCGACAGCTGCACGTGCGGCAGTCGCCCACGCTGCGCGCGTGTCCAGCGGCACGGCGGCCACCTGCCGTCCGAGGGTTTGGGCGGACTCGACCAGGCGCTCGGCCAGCACATCCCGGTGCGCCCGCAGCCCGGCGCGCTCCAACAGATCATGGGCTGTGAGCAGGTCGTGGGCCGCATCAAAACTGAGGTCGTCCGCCGAGGGCAGCACCCCACCCAGGCTGCGCGCCCAGTTCATGGTGGTTTCAAACCGCGGCGCAAACCCGGCCGGGTGGGCTGCCATCCAGAAATCACGGCCCACCTGCATGAGCTGGGCGTAGGGCACAAGCACCACCGCGTGGGCCGGATGGGCAGCACGTTCGGCCAGTGCGCGGTCGATCTGGGCAATGGTGCCGTGCACCGGGTCAAGCCAGCGTTGGGAGACGGTAGAAAATTGGGTTGCAGTCAAGGGCGGCGCGCTTCACATCATGGTTTTTGGCTATGACATTGATAGCACCCCGGGCTCAGGCCGGAATACTTGGTTTCTGTCACAATGCGCCCACTTTAGCTGTATCTCCCATTTGCCAAAAGGAAACACACCATGGCCAGCGAACTTATCAAACACATCTCTGACGCATCCTTTGAAGCAGACGTTCTGCAGGCCGACAAACCGGTTCTGGTGGACTACTGGGCTGAGTGGTGCGGCCCTTGCAAAATGATTGCGCCCATCCTCGACGAAGTGTCTGCCAGCTACAAAGACAAGCTGCAGGTCACCAAGATGAACGTCGATGAAAACCGCGACATTCCTGCCAAGTTCGGCATCCGTGGCATCCCCACGTTGATGTTGTTCAAAGATGGCCAGTTGGCCGCCACCAAGGTGGGCGCCATGAGCAAGGCCCAACTCACCGCTTTTATCGACCAGCAACTCGCCTGAGTCGATTGAGGGCCCTGCACCGGACCTGCTACAACGTCCGGTGCCTTGGTGCCCTGCAGCCGCGCCATTCAGCGCACTTGGCTTGCACACCCTTTTTCCTGTCATAATTCTTGTCAGATCACTGATTCGCTGGACACGCGGTCGGTTCGAGTTCCCGGTTGTGAGAGGCCTGCTCCCAAGCACTTCGCCCCTCCCCATACCTCCCCCTTAGTCTCCATTCAACTCCGCGCAGGAGTAAATCCATGCACTTAAACGAACTCAAGGCACTGCATGTGTCTGAAGTCCTGAAACAGGCCGAAGAGCTTGAAATCGAAAACACCGGCCGCATGCGCAAACAGGAATTGATGTTTGCGATCATCAAGAAGCGCGCCAAGACCGGTGAACAAATCATTGCCGACGGTGTGCTGGAAATCCTGCCCGACGGTTTTGGCTTCCTGCGCAGCCCTGACACCAGCTTCACGGCCAGCACCGACGACATCTACATCAGCCCGAGCCAGGTGCGCCGTTTCAATCTGCACACCGGCGACATGATCGAAGGTGAAGTGCGCACACCCAAAGACGGTGAGCGTTACTTTGCGCTGAACAAGCTGGACGCCGTGAACGGTGGCCCGCCGGAGCAGAACAAACACAAGGTGATGTTCGAGAACTTGACGCCGCTGTTCCCCAAGGAACAGATGAAGCTCGAGCGCGACTTCAAGGGCGAAGAGAACATCACCGGCCGCATCATCGACATCATTGCCCCTATTGGCCGCGGTCAGCGCGCACTGATCGTTGCGCCGCCCAAAAGCGGCAAGACGGTGATGATGCAGCACATCGCCCACGCCATCACGGCCAACAACCCCGACGTGCACCTGATGGTGTTGCTGGTGGACGAGCGCCCTGAAGAAGTGACCGAAATGCAGCGCACGGTGAAGGGCGAAATCATCGCCTCCACCTTCGACGAGCCAGCTGCCCGCCACGTACATGTGGCCGAGATGGTGATCGAACGCGCCAAGCGCCTGGTGGAGCTGAAAAAAGACGTGGTGATCCTGCTGGACTCGATCACCCGCCTGGCCCGCGCCTACAACAACGTGGTGCCCTCTTCCGGCAAGGTGTTGTCGGGTGGTGTGGACTCCAATGCGCTGCAACGCCCCAAGCGTTTCTTTGGTGCTGCACGCAAGGTTGAAGAAGGTGGTTCGCTCACCATCATCGCCACCGCGCTGGTGGACACCGGAAGCCGTATGGACGAAGTGATCTTTGAAGAATTCAAGGGCACCGGCAACTGCGAAATCCACCTGAACCGCCGCCTGTACGAAAAGCGTGTGTTCCCGGCCATCGAACTCAACAAGAGCGGCACCCGCCGCGAAGAGCTGCTGCTGCCACCCGAGATCCTGCAGAAGACCCGCATCCTGCGCCAGTTCATGTACAACATGGACGAGATCGAGTCGATGGAGTTGATGATCAAGAACATGAAAGCCACCAAGACCAATGTCGATTTCTTCGACATGATGCGTCGCGGCGGCTGAAGCGTCCTCCTCTCAAAAAAGCCCACGGCGAGCCGTGGGCTTTTTTGCATTTCAGATCGGCAAAACGCGCAATTCCCGGCGCTGTGCAGAACTCTCCCGCCCCAGCTCCAGCAAGGCCATGACCTGCGTGGCTTGCTCTGGCGTGACCGGGTTGGCACCTATCCCTCTAATGGCATCACGCACGGCGGCGTAATACGCCATGTAGTTGCCGGGGCGGGACGGCACCATCTGCACACCAGAAGCAGCGGCATCAGCAGGCAAGCTCAGTTGGCCGGGCTCCGGGTCTGCCCCCCAATCACCCAGATCGTCCAGGCGGGGCCGGGCACCCGCCTTCAGAGCGGCTTCCTGCGGGTCCACGCCGTGTTTGACATAACTGCCCAGGGTGCCATGCACCGTATAACGCGGCGCCGGGGCCGCAGCGATTGCGGTGGAATGCAGCACCACGCGTAATCCGGCGTGTGCACCTTGCTCGTATCGCAATTGCACATGGAAGTAGTCTTCAGTCGCTGCATGGTCACGGACAGGCCCCATGTCGGCATGGATGGCATCAGGCACACCCAGCAGCTGCACGGCCTGGTCCACCAGATGCGAGCCCAGGTCGGGCCAGAGACCACCCGCGCCAGGCTGGTCGCGCCAGCGGGCCAGCACCTGCGGCCGGTAACGGTCGAAGTGGGACGCAAAGTACACCAGCCGCCCCAAACGGCCGCTGGACAACACGTCCTGCAGTGTCAGGAAGTCGGCATCGAACCGGCGGTTGTGGAAAACCGACAACACGCGCGCCTTTGCTTTCGCCAGTGCCAGCAAATCCTCTGCTTCGGCCAGGTCCATCGTGAAGGGTTTGTCCACCACCACATGTTTGCCTGCCTCCAGTGCCGCGCGCGCCAGTGGGTGGTGTGAATCGTTGGGGGTGGCGATCACCACCAGATCCACATCGGGCGATGCCAGCAAAGCCGCAGGCTCGGCAACCACCCGTGTTTGCGGCCAGTCCCGCAGCACCACATCCGGCTGGGAGCTGGCCACAGCCGCCAGACGCAAACCCGGCACCCCCGCAATCACGGGTGCATGGAACGTACGCCCCGCAAATCCGTAACCCACCAAACCCACACCCACTGCGTCGTTTTGCATCTGGCCCCCTGCTGCTTGAATTCGCCATTCTGCACGCAGCACACTGCCAACCCTCCCACTTCTCCCCAAGAACAGGATTTATGGGATAATTGAGGGCTTTAGCGAAAAGTGCAGACCCGTAGCGGCAAATAAGTGCCCCCATGGAGAGTTTGTGGCTTTCGCATCGAACACATTAGGAAGATCGACATGAAAGAAGGCATTCACCCCAACTACCGCGAAGTCCTGTTCCAGGACATGTCGAACGGTTTCAAGTTCGTGACGCGTTCGTGCGCCAACACCAAGGAAATGGGCACGACCGAAGACGGCCGTGAACTGCCACTGTTCAAGCTCGACACCACCAGCGAATCGCACCCCTTCTACACCGGTACACAAAAGTCGGTGGACAACATGGGTGGCCGTGTCGAGAAGTTCCGCAACCGCTTCGGCAAGACCGCAGCCAAGTAAGTTGCACGGCGGGCCTGCAAAGGTCACGCACCCCAAGGGCAGCCCGGTTTACCGCGCTGCCTTTTTTACTTTTTCATTCCCCCGGACACACGTTCCCGGCTTTTGTCCGGTATCTTCCGGGCAGCCCTGTATTCCTTCGTCCTTGTCCGCGTGAACAGCCCTACCCCCGCCATCGTTGCCCAAAGCGCCGTGCGCCCCTTGCCGCGGCTGGCCTTGCTGTTGCTGTGTGTTGCCTATGTTGTGCCGGGGTTCATCGGCCGGGCCGCCTGGAAAAACGACGACGTCACGGCCTTTGGTTACATGCTGTCGCTGGCACGAGGGCATTCGTCCTGGAGCCAGCCGCTGCTGCTGGGCCTGGCCCCTGAAACCGAGGGTTTGCTCCCCTACTGGCTGGGTGCTGCAGCCCTGCAGATCGCACCGGACTGGATGTCCCCCGAACTCGCAGCACGTATTCCCTTTGCGATGCTGCTGGCCCTGACCCTGGTGGCAACCTGGTACGCCGTGTACCACCTGGCGCGCGGCCCAGGTGCACAACCCGTGGCATTTGCCTTTGGTGGCGAAGCCCAACCCACCGATTACGCACGCGCCATGGCCGATGGCGGCCTGCTGGCGCTGATTGCCTGCCTGGGCCTGGCCCAGCTGTCGCATGAAGTCACGGCGTACCTGACACAGCTGTGTTGTGCCACGCTGGTGTTCTACGCCATTGCGGGCACGCCCTACCGCTGGCTCGGCCCCGGGCTGGGACTGGTGGCCGGCATGGCGGGCCTGGTGTTGAGTGGTGCACCGGCTTTGGCCGTGTTGTTTGGTCTGGGTGGTGCATGGCTGTGTATGTTCGAGCCCCATGAAGATGCTGTTGCGCGCCGACGTGGGTTTATCTGGGCGGCCGCCATGCTGCTCACCTCCGCGCTCGCAGCCATACTGGCGTGGCAGCTTGACCTGTGGCGCTGGCGCTTGATGTTGCCAGGTGACGGTGGCAAGGAATGGCAAAGCCTGGGCCGCTTGCTGCTCTGGTTTACCTGGCCCGCGTGGCCGCTGGCGCTGTGGACT
>JAGOEY010000208.1 GCA_017997515.1 Burkholderiaceae bacterium
GAGGTGATTGGCGAGGCGGATGTGCTGGTGTTTCACCCGCAGCATGGGCTGGTGTTTTTTGAGGTGAAGGCGGGGGCGGTGCAGGTGCGGGATGGGCGGTGGTTTTATGCGTCGGGGCTGGCGATGAAGCAGTCGCCGTTCTCCCAGGCGCGGCGCAACCGGTATGCGCTGGTGGACAAGCTGTGCCAGCGGCTGGGGCGCGATGTGGCGGATGACCTGGGCGTGACGCATGCCGTGTGGTTCCCGGATGTGCTGTGGCAGGGCGGGCTGCCCAGCACCGAGGCACCTTCGCGGGCGTTTTTGCTCGACCGGGCTGCGCTGGCCGACCCCGCGCCAGCGCTGCTGCGCATTTTTCGCGAGGCGATGCCGGGCGCGCAGCCTTGGACGCGTGCGCAGCAGCATGTGCTGAAGGAGCTGTTGGCCCCGGACTGCCATGGCCTGGTGCCGCTGGCCACACGGGTGGACGACGCGGTGCATGCCCTGCACCAGGCCACGGAGCAGCAGGTGGCGGTGTTGCGCATGCTGCGCACGCAGCCGCGCCTGCTGGTGGAGGGCGGTGCAGGCACGGGCAAGACGGTGCTGGCGGTGGCGCTGGCGCGTGAACACGCGGCGCTGGGCAAGTCGGTGCTGTTGACGTGTTTTAACAAGGCACTGGCGCAGTCGCTGGCGGTGTGGCTGGCCGATGTGCCGGGCATCACGGTGCTGCCATTCCACGAGCTGGCGCGCACGCAGGCACAGGCGGCGGGCCTGCAATATGTGGTGCCCACGGATGCGGCGGCGCAGGGGCGGTTTTTTCAGGAAGAGTCGGCCGAGCTGCTGCTAACGGCGGCAGAGATGGGCGGCCAGCGCTTCGACACACTCATCGTGGACGAGGCGGCAGACTTTGCCGCCACCTGGTGGGTGGCGCTGGAGGCGCTGGGCAAACCAGCGTTCAGCTGGTACTGCTTTTACGACCGGCAGCAGTGCCTGTTCCAGGCCACGGGCCACTGGGAGCCGCCGTTTCAGGCGGTGCCGATGGTGCTGGACGCCAACCTGCGCAACACGCGGGCGATTGGCGAGATGGCGGCGCGGCTGGGGCGGTATGAGGTGCCCAAGGCTTTTCGGGTGGACAGCGGCGAGCCCCCGGTGACGCTGCTCAGCGCCAGCTACGACGAGATGGCCAGCCAACTGCGCACGCTGCTGCGTGACCTGCTGCACCACCAGGGGCTGAAGCCAGAGCAGGTGATCGTGCTGTCGCCCTACCGGCACAGCAACGCCACGTCCACCTGGGCTGCCGGGCTGGAGGGCGTTGCCCACACCACCGAGCTGGTCAGCCCCGGCGCGGGGCAGTTGCGGGTGGGCACGATCCAGGGCTTCAAGGGGCTGGAGGCCGACGTGGTGGTGATTGTGGGCATCGACAGCCGCTGCCAGCGCCACCCCGCCACGCTGTATGTGGGTGCCAGCCGGGCACGGGCGGCGCTGTATGTGCTGGCGTTGGCGGATGCGGGGTTGGGGACGAGCGAGGCCACCGCGCACTAGAATTTGCTTCTCATTATTGACATTTAAAAGCAAATGATCAAAATGAGAAACACTATGCCCGCCAAACCCCCTGCCATCGGCACCGCCGTCACCGAAAGAATTACAGCGCTTGCCCAGCAGATTCGCGCACACCGCAAGGCTTTGCGCGTCAGCGCTACGGCGGCGGCCGAAGCGGCGGGCATGTCGCGGGTGACCTTGCACCGCATTGAGAAGGGCGAGCCCTCGGTCACCATGGGGGCTTATCTGAATGCCGTGGCGGCACTGGGCCTGGAGTTTCATATCACCGCGCCCAATGACAAGGCTGGCCCTGTAGCAGAGGCCAGCCGCAAAGGCTGGATCCCGGCCCGCATCCGCCTGGCCGACTACCCGCAGCTTCAAGCGCTGGCCTGGCATGTCCACGGCACCGAGGCATTAACACCCAGCGAGGCGCTGGGCATCTACGAACGCAACTGGCGCCATCTGGATGTGCAGGCCATGGCACCCGCCGAGCAAGATTTGGTGGAAGCGTTGCGGCTGGGGCTGGGTGGGGAGAAGAGCGATGTTTGAGCGTCTGCACCACCAACGGATTGCGCAGGTACTTCAGGCCCTGGATGGGCCTTTGCTGCAGGCCAACCACTGCTTTTTTGGGGGTGGTACGGCCATCGCGCTGGTGCATGGCGAGTACCGTGAGTCGGTGGACATTGATTTCCTGGTGTCTGACCTGGCGTGTTACCGCACCTTGCGCCAGCTGCTGACAACCGCGCAAGGTATTGCAGCCATCGTCCGGGAGGGCGCTGAGCCCCTGCAGCAGTCCCGCGAGGTGCGGGCAGACCAGTACGGCATCAGAACCACCGTACAAGTCGCCGACCAGCCCATCAAGCTAGAGATCGTGCTGGAGGCGCGCATTGCATTGGCGCTGCCAGGTCCACGGGACGCCGTGTGCGGTATTGCCACATTGACGCCGCTGGACTTGGCCGCCAGCAAGCTTTTAGCCAACTCTGACCGCTGGGCCGATGACGGTGTGTTCAGCCGCGATCTGATCGATCTCGCGATGATGAAACCCTCATTTCTGCTGCTGCAGCAAGCCGTGGCAAAAGCGGAGCAGGCCTATGGCAAGTCCGTTCTCCAGGATTTGGCCAAGGCGCTCCACCGCTTGAAGACACGGGATGGCTGGCTGGAGCGCTGCATGCAGGCCATGGCCATCCATACCCCCAGAGCCCTGCTGTGGCAAAGGCTCAAGGCGCTGGAGCGGGTGCTGCCTTGATGGCGGTATGCAGCCCACAGCCCAGCGCACAATACACCCCTGCGCCAGCACACCAGCGTGTGCCCAGCGCAGCCAAAACATGAACCAAATCGGCCTCTGGCGCACACTGCGCCTGCGCAGGCTGCTATCAAATCAAGAGTATTCCGTTTGTCCACAGCGCATTCCGTCCTGCACGACGTTTTTGGCTACGAGCAGTTTCGTGGCCCCCAGCAAGCCATTGTTGAACAGGTGATTGGCGGCGGCGACGCCTTGGTGCTGATGCCAACGGGCGGCGGCAAGTCGCTGTGTTACCAGATTCCGGCGATCGTGCGGCGGCAGGCGGGGCATGGGGTTTCTATCGTGGTGTCGCCGCTGATTGCGCTGATGCACGACCAGGTGGGTGCGCTGCACGAGGCGGGGGTGGAGGCGGCTTTCCTCAACTCCACACTCGACTGGCAAGAGGCGCTGGACGTGGAGCGGCGCATGCAGCGTGGCGAGATCACGCTGCTGTATGCCGCGCCCGAGCGCCTGACGACGCCGCGTTTTCTGGACTTGCTGGACGGCCTGCACAGCCGGGGCAAACTCAGCCTGTTTGCCATTGACGAGGCGCATTGTGTGAGCCAGTGGGGCCACGACTTCCGGCCTGAATACCGCGCGCTGACCGTGCTGCACCAGCGGTATGCCGGGGTGCCACGCATCGCGCTGACGGCCACGGCCGACGCACTGACCCGCGCCGACATCGTCGAGCGCCTGCAGCTCGAAGAAGCGCGGCAGTTCGTCAGCAGCTTTGACCGGCCCAACATCCGCTACACCATCGTTGAAAAGAAAGACACCACCCAGCAGCTGCTGCGCTTCATCGAACGGGAGCACGAAGGGGACGCGGGTGTGGTGTACTGCCAGTCGCGCAAGCGGGTGGAAGACCTGGCCGACACGCTGCAGGCGGCAGGGGTGAACGCCCTGCCCTACCACGCGGGGCTGGACACCAAAGTGCGGCAAAACCACCAGGATCGGTTCTTGCGCGAGGACGGCATTGTTATGGTGGCCACCATCGCGTTTGGCATGGGCATCGACAAGCCCGACGTGCGTTTTGTCGCGCATGTGGACATGCCCAAAAACAT
>JAGOEY010000209.1 GCA_017997515.1 Burkholderiaceae bacterium
CGCAACAGGCCATCGGCCAAAACCTGGTCATCTTCGGCAATCAGAATACGCATGGGTGTCTCCTGGCGAGGGGTGTCGCGGCGGGTGTGGTGTTGTTTGGGCAAATTCTAGGCGTAACGCCCCCGCCTGCGGTGCGCGCAGCCTTTCCAGCAGACGCCGTGGAACTGGCTTTGCCAGGCCACTGGCGTCGCCCCCGGCAAGGGGGTAGGCGAGAGCGCAGCGAAGCCTGGGGGTGAACACATTCTTAGGCCTCGTTCAAAAACTCACTTTCGCTGGCGTACGACTCCAGGCCGATGGCCACGACAGTTGCCACATCGCCGCCCACAGCCGCGCGAAATTCAGCCTCGGCCTGCGCCACCGCGTCGCGAAACGCCTGCAGCCAGGCCAGCCCGGTGGGGGTGAAACACACGCGCCGGGCGCGGGCGTCCAGCGGGTCGGGTTCGCGCCGCACCAGGTCCCACGCGGCGCACTGGTCCACCAGGTCACCCATGGCCTGTTTGCTCATGCCGGCGCGGCTGGCCAGGTCGGTCAGGCGCGCGCCTTCCAGCGCCAGGTGGCGGGTGATGTGGATGTGCGCGGCACCCACCTGGGCGCGTGCCGCCAGGTTCGACAAAGCCAGTGGCACGTCGATGTTGTGCGCCATGAGGGTGAGCACCCGCGCGTCGAACCGGCGCAGGGCATCTCCCAGCAAACGGCCCAGATGGGTCTGGCGCCAGCCGTCTTCCAGCGGTGCCGAAATGGGGGGTGTATTGCTGGGATTGGTCATTCTCAAATAGTAAGGCAAACTGACTATAAATATCGTTTCTCACAAATGACTTTGCCTTAGACTACTGTTCAAGCATCCAGCCTGTTGCTAAAAACAGTTGCAACAGATTGGACCAAGTTATTGATCTACAAGGAGATTTCCATGGACACCATCGTCAGAGGCAGCAGCATTTCGGTCGCCAACAGTGACAAGGCCAAGGCCTTGCAGGCCGCACTGGCCCAGATCGAAAAGCAGTTTGGCAAGGGCACGATCATGCGTCTGGGCGAGGGCGAGGCGCTGGACGACGTGCAGGTGGTGTCCACCGGCTCGCTGGGCCTGGACATTGCGCTGGGCGTCGGTGGCCTGCCCCGTGGCCGCGTGATCGAAATCTACGGCCCGGAATCGTCGGGCAAAACCACACTCACGCTGCAGGTCATTGCCGAGATGCAAAAACAGGCCGGCACCTGCGCTTTTGTCGATGCCGAACACGCACTCGACGTGCAATACGCCCAAAAACTCGGCGTCAACCTGTCCGACCTGCTGATCAGCCAGCCCGACACCGGTGAACAAGCGCTTGAAATTGTCGACAGCCTGGTGCGTTCCGGTGCGGTCGATTTGATCGTGGTGGACTCGGTCGCCGCGCTCACCCCCAAGGCCGAAATCGAAGGCGACATGGGTGACTCGCTGCCCGGCCTGCAAGCCCGCCTGATGAGCCAGGCCCTGCGCAAGCTGACCTCGTCCATCAAGAAGACCAACTGCATGGTCATCTTCATCAACCAGATCCGTATGAAGATCGGTGTGATGTTCGGCTCGCCCGAAACCACCACCGGCGGTAATGCGCTGAAGTTCTACGCCTCGGTGCGCCTGGACATCCGCCGCATCGGCACCATCAAGAAGGGCGACGACGCCATCGGCAACGAAACCAAGGTCAAGGTGGTCAAGAACAAGGTGTCGCCCCCGTTCAAGACCGCCGAGTTCGACATCCTGTTCGGTGAAGGTATCAGCCGCGAAGGCGAAATCATCGACATGGGTGTCACCGCCAAGATCGTCGACAAGTCAGGTGCCTGGTACGCCTACAACGGCGAAAAGATCGGCCAGGGCCGCGACAACGCCCGTGAGTTCCTGCGCGAAAACAAAGACCTGGCCCGCGAGATCGAGAACAAGGTGCGCGAAAGCCTGGGCATCGCCCTGCTGGCCGAGCTGCCTGCGGTGGCTGCTGAAAACAAGGCCAAAAAAGAGGCCTGACGCCCAGGGGGAGAGCGCAGACAGCTATAAATTAAATAGCAAATCGGTTCATGGCTTTTTCTGCGCCATCGTTGAAGGGCCGCGCGCTGCGCCTGCTGAGCCAGCGTGAGCATTCCCGCACCGAGCTGGAACGCAAGCTGGCGAAGTACGAAGAAGAGCCCGGCACCTTGGCCCAGGCGCTGGACGAGCTGACGGCCAAAGACTTCATCAACGAAACCCGCGTGGTGCAGTCGGTCGTGAACCAGCGCGCTGCGCGTATGGGCGCGGCGCGGGTGCGGCAAGAGCTGCAGCACAAAGGTATCGCGCCTGAGGCCATTGCCGAGGCCGTGGCGGGCCTCAAAGACACCGAGCTGGAACGCGCGCGTGGTGTCTGGCAACGGCGGTTTGACGCCTTGCCCGCAGATGCCAAGGAGCGCGCCCGTCAGGGCCGTTTTCTGCTGGCGCGGGGGTTTTCAGGGGCGGTGGTGGCGCGGGTGCTGCGCTGCGAGCGGGATGGGTGAGTGCAGGAGCCCGGGTTTTTGAGGGACTACACACCAGGAGCGGGGTGGGTTGGGCTGATAATAAAGTCACAATTGGTTTCAAATTCGCAGCCGCCCGGTGGTGGCTGCAGATAAGCCCCCTTCCTTCCACTGCCAGAGACTTTTCCCGTGCCTTCTACCCTCCCGAATTTCCCGCACCTTGCCCCCACTTCCGACGCGCGCGCGCGCCGCCGCACATTCCTGACCTGGATGGCAGCCGCTGCCGCCACCTCCCCCATGGCGGCACTGGCGCAAACCAGCGCTGCAGACGCCGTCGCCCCTGTGCGTTTGGGCGCCAAGCTGCGGATGGTGATTCCGGCCAATGCGGGGGGTGGCTGGGATCAGACTGGCCGCGCCATGGGTGCGGCGCTGGTGGCCAACGGCAATGTGGACGCCATCGACTATGAAAACGTGGGTGGCAAAGGCGGCGTGCTGGGCCTGGAGCACTACGTCAAGAACTACGATGGCGACGCCAATGCCATGCTGATGGGTGGCATGGTGATGGTGGGCGCGGTGGCGCTGCACAAACCGGCGGTGAACCTCAGCCATGTGAGCCCGCTGGCGCGCCTGACCAGCGACTACATGGTGCTGGTGGTGCGTGGCGACTCGCCCATCCGCACTACCAAAGACCTGGTTGCGCTGATGAAGACAGACCTGCGTGCCGTGCCGATCGCCGGTGCCTCGGCTGGCAGCGTGGACCACATGTTCATCGGGCGGCTGGTCCGTGCCGCCCCGGCCAACCCGGCAGAACTGGCCTACCAGCCGTTTGCGGGCGGTGCGCAGGTGACGGAGGCCGTGTTGTCGGGCAAGGCCGTTGCCGCGATCTCGGGTTACAGCGAGCTCAAGGACATGCTGGCCAGCGGCAAACTGCGTGCCATCGGTGTCTCGTCACGCCGCGCCTTGTACGGCATTCCGTCGGTGCGTGAGCAAGGCCTGGACATCGACATGGCCAACTGGCGGGGTCTGTTCACCGGCCGCCAGGTGCCGGCCGCCCGCCAGGCCGACATGGTGAAGGCCTTGCAGGGCGCGGTGGCCCATGCCAGCTGGCAAGGGGCTCTGAAACAAAACCGCTGGCAGTCGTCGTGGATGGCGGGCTCGGACCTGGTGGCGTTCCTGGAGACAGAACGTGCCATCGCCGAGGTGATGGTGCACATCCTCAAGCTCAAGGCCTGATCACACGCTGTCCCGTGCCAGGTCAGAGCCCTAGCATCAGCTTGAGGTTCTGCACCGCCGCCCCGCTCGCGCCCTTGCCCAGGTTGTCGAGCCGGGCGATCAGCACGGCATGGTGGTAGTCGTCGTTGCCAAACACGCGTAATTCGAGTTTGTTGGTGTCGTTCAG
>JAGOEY010000210.1 GCA_017997515.1 Burkholderiaceae bacterium
GCGGTGGCGCTGTCGGGTGCGCTGGCGATGAGCAGCACGGCCATCGTGGTCAAACTCATGGCCGAACGGCTGGAGCTGGAGAGTGAACACGGCAAACGCATCATGGGCATCCTGCTGTTCCAGGACTTGGCCGTGGTGCCGCTGCTGGTGTTGATCCCGGCGCTGGGCTCGTCCCCCGACGAGCTTTTTTATGCGCTGGGCGTGGCCATGCTGAAGGCCACGGTGCTGGTCACCCTGCTGCTGGTGGGCGGGCAGAAGGTGATGCGCTGGTGGCTCACGCTCGTGGCGCGGCGGCGCAGCGAAGAACTGTTCATGCTGAACCTGCTGCTCATCACCCTGGGGCTGGCGTGGCTGACCGAAATTGCCGGGCTGAGCCTGGCGCTGGGGGCTTTTATCGCGGGCATGCTGGTGTCGGAAACCGAATACAAACACCAGGTGGAGACCGACATCCGCCCGTTCCACGACGTGTTGCTGGGCCTGTTTTTTATCACCATCGGCATGATGCTGGACTGGCACATCGTGCTGGAGCGCTGGGGCCTCGTGCTGGGCTTGCTGGTGGTGCCGCTGCTGCTCAAGTTTGGCCTGATCACGCTGCTGGCGCGTGGGCTGGGGGCTACCGCAGGGGTGTCGTTGCGCACCGGGCTGTACCTGGCGCAAGCGGGTGAGTTCGGCTTTGTGCTGTTGTCACTGGCACAAGGGCAGAACCTGGTGCCGCCCGCACTCATGAACCCGATCCTCGCGTCGATGGTGCTGTCCATGCTGGCCACCCCTTTCATCATCATGTACAGCAACCGCATCGTGATGAAGCTGGCCAGCAGCGAATGGCTGCTGCAGTCGCTGCAGATGACCACGATTGCGCGCAAGTCCATCAATGCCAACCGGCACGTTATCATTTGTGGCTATGGCCGCTGCGGCCAGAACCTCGCGAAGATGCTGGAGCGTGAAAACATCCCCTACATGGCGCTGGACCTCGACCCCGACCGTGTGCGCCAGGCCGCTGCGGCGGGTGACTCGGTGGTGTTTGGCGATGCTGCGCGGCTGCAGGCCCTGGTGGCCGCCGGGCTGGCACGGGCCAGCGCCGTGGTCATCACCTACCTCGACGTGCCGGGTGCCCTCAAGGTGCTGGGCCACACCCGCGCCCACGCGCCGCATGTGCCGGTGATCGTGCGCACGCAGGACGACCACGACCTGGAAAAACTCACCGCTGCCGGTGCCACCGAAGTGGTGCCGGAGTCCATCGAAGGTTCACTCATGCTGGCCAGCCACGCGCTGGCGCTGGTGGGTGTGCCGATGCGCCGCGTGATCCGCACCGTGCAGGACCAGCGGGATGCCCGCTACAACCTGCTGCGCGGCTTCTTCCACGGTGCCGACGACGACACCGCGCATGAACGCGACCAGGAGCGCCTCACCACCGTCACCATGCCGCTGGGTGCCCGCACCCTCGGCAAACCGCTGGGTCACCTGGCCTTACACGCCGTGGGTGTGCGCCTGGTCAGCCTGCGGCATGCCAACGGCAAAACCAGTGTGCCGCTGGACGACACGGTCCTGCAGGACGGGGACACGCTGGTGCTGTCTGGCAAACCCGAAGCGCTGGCCATCGCCTCCGAAAAACTGCTGCGCGGTTAACCCCGAGGTGGACTCTGGTCGGGACACGGCAAAATCCACCGTTGTTCACCTCTCCCACACGCCATGCACGACCTCCACGTCAACGACTACCTTCGCCAACACATGCGCACCGTGCCCGACTGGCCCGCGCCGGGTGTGCAGTTTCGCGACATCACACCGCTGCTGCAAAACCCCAAGGTGTTCCGGGTGCTGATCGATGCCTTTGTGCACCGCTATATGGACCCGGCCATGCGCCCCGACGTGGTGGCGGGGCTGGACGCACGCGGCTTCATCGTGGGGGCGGTGGTGGCGTATGAATTGAACGTGGGTTTTGTGCCCATCCGCAAGAAGGGCAAGCTGCCGTTCACGACGGTGGAAGAAACCTACGAGCTCGAATACGGCAGCGCCACGGTGGAGCTCCATACCGACGCCGTTAAAGCCGGTGACCGGGTGCTGCTGATTGACGACCTGATCGCCACCGGCGGCACCATGATGGCGGGCAAACGCCTGCTGGAGAAGCTGGGGGCCACCGTGACGGAGGGAGCAGCTATTGTGGACCTGCCCGAACTGGGTGGCTCCGACCGCCTGCGGGCCGACGGTCTCACCGTCTTCACGCTGGTGGATTTCGCCGGGCACTGAGTTCCGCCCGGCGCGGGCCCTTTGAACCTGCTCTTACTGCAGGTCGCCGTACTGGGTGGTGCCCAGCCCGGGGGGCACCGTGTCCCGGCCCGCGCGTTCGTCACGTTCCCAGCCCGGTACGGAGGATGTGGGGCGTGCTGTTGCGGGAGGGGCCGAGCGGTGGGTGGCGGCACCCGGGGCGGCGCCCCCTGCCAGCGCCTGCCGGAAGGCTGCCACTTCATGGTCCGCCACCTGGTCTGGCCGGAGCCGGGTGGGCGCAGCCGTGGGGGCGGCTTTGGGTGTGGCCATCCGTTGTGGCACGCCCACTGCCACATGGTCATGCATACGCCAGTACACGGCAGAGACCTGGATGCCGTGGCGGGCCTTGCAGGTTTGCGCCATCATGGCCTCGATCTCGCTCAGCCGCGCGGTGTCGCCGCCCGCCGAACGGGCCACATCCACCATCACCAGAAAACGGGTGCCGCGGCGGTCCAGCGACAGCACCTTGAACTTGTAGCTGACCGAAAGCACCCCCGCCCGGGTCATACATTCGCGGACCACTGAATACAATTTGTCACGATTGTGGGTCTGCTCTGGCTTCGGGGTTGGGGCAAAAAATTGGTGGGCCTGGGGTGGCTCGACCCAGCCATTGGGGCCCCGTAGCAAAGGACGGGTTTCGTCACCCATCATGACACTCATGGTTTCGGCCGGAACCAAGGGCAGTGCGGGTTTTTGGCCAAAAAGCCAGCTCATCAACGTCATGTGCGGTTTCCTGAATGGGGTGGGCGGTCGCACCTGGCAAGCGGTGCGCCCAGCCGCCATTATTGGCGATTCAGCAGCCGGTTGACCCTGGCTTTGAAACACCTGGAAACAATTAAAGGGCTGATTGAAGCAGCCCGGCCTGCCGCCGAATCAGGTGGTGGCAATACGGCGGCGGCGGTTGGCCAGGCGCTTGGCCAGCACCCCGCCCATGGCCATCACCAGCCCCAGTGCCAGCGCTGGCTGGCGGTTGGACAACTCGGCAAAACGGATGGGTGTCAGGCTCCACACCCGGCAGGCGCTGCCGGCCTGTACGGTCGCGCTGCGTGGCCCATGGGCAAAAAAGGCCCCTTCACCCAGCAGGCCACCGGCCCCCACCAGCGCCAGCTTGAGGCGGCCCTTGTCGTCCTCAAAATGCACGCTGAGGCTGCCGCTTTCGACAAAATACACGGCGCGGTCTGCCGCTCCGCAGGTGATCAGGACTTCACCGGGCACCAGCACACACAGCTGTAAATACCCCGTGAGCAGCTCCCACTGGGCGGCAGTGAGTGAGTTGGTGAGGGTGTCCTCCGCCGGGTTGTGGGTGATGGCCTGCACAAGCTGGTGCAGGTCGGAGGGGGATGGTGGGGCGGGCGGAAAATGCATGGTGCAGCCAAATTAACCTGCCTGCACAGGCTGCACAAGCAGATTTAACATTTGTTTACATCTGTCCCCGCAAACGCCCTGCCCATGCGGCCCAGGGTTTTATTTGCCAATACAAAAACTTGAAAAAATCACACCGAGCAGGTCGTCCGAGCTGAATTCGCCGGTGATTTCATTGAGTGCGTTCTGCGCCA
>JAGOEY010000211.1 GCA_017997515.1 Burkholderiaceae bacterium
ATGAAGGAGTCGGTGGAGGCTGCCCGCACGGTGGTGCGCAGCCGGGCGCGCCTGCTGGGTATCCGTGGTGAGGTGTTTGAGAAGAATGACATCCACATCCATGTGCCCGACGGTGCAACACCGAAGGACGGCCCCAGTGCGGGTGCTGCCATGGCCACGGCATTTGTGTCGGCGTTGACGGGTATTCCTGTGCGTGCGGATGTGGCCATGACCGGTGAAATTACCCTGCGTGGCGAAATCACTGCGATTGGTGGTCTGAAGGAGAAACTCCTGGCGGCCTTGCGTGGTGGCATCAAGACGGTGTTGATTCCGGAAGAGAACGCCAAGGACCTGCAGGACATTCCCGCGAACGTGAAGAATGGTCTGGAGATCGTACCGGTGAAATGGATCGACAAAGTGCTGGAAATTGCGCTGGAACGCAGCCCTGTGCCGCTGCCCGATGACGAGCCCGTTGTCGCTGCGGCCGCACCGGTTGCCGCAGCCGTTGAAGCGTCAACCAAGGGTTCGGTGAAACACTGATGAAAAAAATGAAGAAATTGCGGCACAGCAGCAAAAACAGCTAAAAACTACGCTACAATTGATCCTATCGAAACGCGACACAGTCAAGTTTCAAAATGCGGGAATAGCTCAGTTGGTAGAGCGCAACCTTGCCAAGGTTGAGGTCGAGAGTTCGAGACTCTTTTCCCGCTCCAATTTAAAAAAGGGAAGCAATTGCTTCCCTTTTTTTTCAAAAGCTTGAAGAATATTGGCGCGATAACAAAGCGGTTATGTATCGGATTGCAAATCCGACTAGCCCGGTTCGACTCCGGGTCGCGCCTCCAGTTCTCAGCCCCGTCAACAGCGTTGCCGGGGCTGTTTTGTTTCACAATAGGCCTCTCTGCCCGGATGGTGAAATTGGTAGACACATCGGACTTAAAATCCGCCGCCTTCCAGAAATGGAGCGTACCGGTTCGACCCCGGTTCCGGGCACCAATGGAGAGTTGAATATGCCACGCTATAACGCACCTTTTGAAATCCATGTCCATGGACAGGTACCCATGCGTGCCGACACCACGTTTGCGCAGCTGCAGGACGCATTACAGCCGTTGTGGAAGTACGCCGGTGCACGTTCGTTGGCCGACGGTGCCAACAGCGTCTATGAAGAAGAGCCAGGTATCAAGTTTGATGCCGTGGAGCACATGCTGCAGATCTGCTGGACGGTGCGGGGTGACGATGACTTTCGCCAGTCGCTCGACGAAATGTGCATGAGCCTGAACGAGCTGGCAGAGCTGGGCGCTGCCATCGAGGTGACCTTCTACGACTCCGAGTTTGACGAGGACGACGAAGAAGCCGATGGTGAGAGTGAATCACGCGATGATTTTGTGATGCTGTTTGTCGGCCCCAACCCGGCTGCCATCATGCAGGTGCAGCGTGATTTGCTGGTGCAGGATGTTGTGAACATGATGGAGCGCCATTTCGATGGTGCGGAGCTGGGCGGCATCGTCGCAGAGATCGACAAGCTGTTTGGGCAACGTTTTGATGCTTTGGTGAACTCTCTGGAGCTGGGCAAACCACCGCGTGGCCTGGGGGGCTCGGGCCATGGTGGTGGCGGTCGCCGACCACGCCATCTGCACTGATAGGCCTGAACGGGGCCGTTAAATCTGCACCGTCACACCTGCACGTGCCCGCTGGTGCGTGCGGGGTGCAGTGCCAGCCAGCGAACGGCGGCCATGTGCAAATTCTGGGCTTCCCCAGTCGCAATAAGCTGAACCTGGCCTGTTCCCGTGCTTGACAAAGCCTGTGCCGCTGCGAGCAGGCGGCGCGTCTGGCGTGCGACAGGTGCGCCGGTGTCGATCAATTGCACGGTTTCGCCCAACTGGCTGCGCAGGTACGGCGCGGCAAAAACATAGTGGGTGCAGCCTAGTACCAGCGTGTCCATTTGGCCAGGATTTGATCCAAAAGTGCCCATTGCGCTTATGTACTGGTCGCAGAGTGCTCTTGTTTTTGTAGCGAATGCGCCGTCGGGCTCCACCACGCTGCCTTCAATGGCCGCGGCCAGGCCGTCACAGGGTTGCACCACAAAGTCTGCATGGGGTTGTACGGTGGCCAGCAGGGCCTGGAACTTGGCGCTGGTGACCGTGCCCCGTGTGCCGATGACACCGATGCGCCCCGTCTTGCTTTGGGCCACAGCAGGTTTGATGGCCGGTTCCACGCCCACCAGCGGCAGCACAGGGTTTTCTGCACGGATGTGGTGGACGGCTGCAGTGGTGGCGGTATTGCAGGCAATCACCAGGGCTTTGACGTGGTGCTGTGTGCACAGGTACTGCGTGATGGCACGGGTGCGGGCCGTGACATAGCTGTCACCCCGTTCGCCGTACGGCGCGTGTGCGTTGTCCGCCAGGTACACAAAGTTTTCCTGCGGCAGCTCGGCCCGTAGCGCCTGCAAGATGCTGAGGCCGCCAATACCACTGTCGAACACACCAATCGGTCGGCTGTCCTGCATCAACGTCCACCCGTCACGTCGACAAGGCTGCCCGTCATGTAGCTTGCGGCGTCGGACAGCAGCCAGGCGATGGCCTGGGCCACTTCGTCGGCCGAGCCTGCACGCTGCAAGGGCACTTCGGGCAACAGTTCCGCCACGCGGTTGGGTTTGCCGCCGCTGGCGTGGATCTCGGTGTCGATCAAGCCAGCGCGTACGCCGTTGACACGGATACCTTCGCCCGCCACTTCTTTGCCCAAGCCGATGGTGAAGGTGTCGATCGCGCCTTTGGTGGCCGCGTAGTCCACATACTGGTGGGGTGAGCCCAGCTTGGCAGCGCCCGAACTCAGGTTGACGATGGCACCACCCGGCCCGCCGTAGCGGGTGGACAGCCGCTTCACTGCCTCGCGGGCGCAGAGGAAGCTGCCAAACACGTTGGTGGCAAACAGGCGCTGCAGCCGGGCCTGGGTGGTGCCGTCCACGCGGGAGGTGAAGTCCACCACCCCGGCGTTGTTGACCAGCGCACCCAAGGGGGGCAGGGCGGTGTCCACTGCCTCGAACAGGGCCACCACCTGGGCTTCGTCCGCCACATCGGCCTGAAACGCCTGGGCTGTGCCGCCGCTGTGCCGGATACGCTGCACCACGTCCTGCGCCGCAGCCGCGTCGCGGGCGTAGTTCACAGCCACCGCCCAGCCCTGGCTTGCACACAGCACCGCGGTGGCGGCACCAATACCCCGGCTGCCGCCGGTGATCAGAACGGTGCGGGTGGCTGGGGCTTGAAGTGACATGGCGCGGATGGTATCCGGCTCAGGCGGCGGTGATGGCCAGGGACTTAAATTCCCCCGTGGCGATACGCTTTTGCCATTCAGCCGGGCCGGTGATGTGGGCGCTGGTGCCGCCGGCGTCCACCGCCACGGTGACGGGCATGTCCACCACGTCGAACTCGTAGATGGCTTCCATGCCCAGGTCGGCGAAGCCCACCACCTTGGCGGTCTTGATGGCCTTGCTGACCAGGTAGGCGGCTCCGCCCACGGCCATCAGGTAGGCGCTTTTGTGCTTCTTGATGGCCTCGATGGCGACCGGGCCGCGCTCGGACTTGCCGATCATCGAGATCAGGCCGGTCTCGGCCAGCATCATCTCGGTGAAGCCGTCCATACGCGTGGCGGTGGTGGGGCCGGCAGGGCCTACGGCTTCGTCACGCACCGGGTCGACTGGGCCCACGTAGTAAATGACACGGTTGGTGAAGTCGACGGGCAGTTTCTCGCCCTTGGCCAGCATGTCCTTGATGCGCTTGTGCGCGGCATCGCGGCCGGTCAGCATCTTGCCGTTGAGCAGCAGCGTGTCACCGGGTTTCCAGCT
>JAGOEY010000035.1 GCA_017997515.1 Burkholderiaceae bacterium
GCATCTGGGGCCGCATGAGCTCGTTGAACGTGCGCAAGGTCGTCTGGTGCGCGCAGGAGCTGGCGCTGGACTTTCAGCGCACCGAAGCCGGTGGCCAGTTTGGTGTGGTGAAGACGCCGGAGTACGAGGCGCTGAACCCCAATGCGCTGGTGCCCGTCATCCAGGACGGCGACTACGTGCTGTGGGAGTCGAACGTGATCGTGCGTTACCTCTGCGCAAAGTATGGCGCCCCCTCGCTCGCTACTTCGTATGCTTCGCGTCCCCCCAAGGGGGCCTCGCCTTACTTGGGGCGGCCCGGCGCGGCGGCGACAGCCGGCACGCTCTACCCCACCGAGTTGCCCGCACGTTTTGACGCCGAACGCTGGATGGACTGGCAACAGACCACCCTGAACCCGGCCGGGCGCGATGGCTTCTTGCAATGGGTGCGCACCGCGCCCGCGCAGCGCGACGCCGCCACATACCTGCAGTCCGTGGCCACCACCGAGCCCTTGCTGGCCATGCTGGACGCCCACCTGGCGCAGCAACCCTTCATGGTGGGCGACAGCTTCACCATGGCCGACATTCCGATCGCGTGTGAAATCCACCGCTGGCGCGCGTTGCCCTTGTCGGACACCGCACCGCTGACCCCGCACCTGGACCGCTGGTACCAGGTGGTGAGTGGCCGCCCGACGGCGCTCGGTGTGCTCGATCAACCTCTGACATGACACAAGGCGCGCCCCATTCCAGAGATGCCGCGGAACTGGCTTTGCCAGGCCGCTGGCATCGCCCCCTTGAGGGGGAAAGCGCCAAAGGCGCTTCGGGGGTGCGTCCATTTATGCAGGTGGATGTTTTTACGCCTACCGCGCTGCTGGGCAACCCGCTGGCCGTGGTGCTGGATGGCGGTGGGCTCACGGATGCGCAGATGCTGCAGTTTGCAAACTGGACGAATCTGTCAGAAACCACCTTCCTGCTGCCGCCGACGGATGCGGGCCGCGCGGGCGGCGCCGACTACCGCGTGCGTATCTTCACGCCGGGCGGCGAGATGCGTTTTGCCGGGCACCCAACCTTGGGCAGTTGCCACGCCTGGCTGCAGGCCGGTGGCCAGCCGCAGTCGGCGCAGCAGATCGTGCAGGAATGCCCGGTGGGTCTGGTGCCGATCCGGCGTGACGGCAGCTTGCTGTCGTTTGCCGCGCCGCCGCTGCAACGCAATGCACCCAGCCCCATGGTGCTGGCCCGTGTGGCCGCGGCGCTGGGCTTGAAGGCCCATGACGTGCTGGCAGCCCAGCTGCTGGACAACGGCACTACCTGGCTTGGCCTGCTGCTGGACGACCCGCACACCGTGCTGCAGCTCAAGCCGAACCAGCTGGAACTCAAGAATTTAGGGCATAAAGTGGGTGTAGCGGCCGTCTACCCTGCGCAGGAAGCTCCTGTTTTGATAGTGCGATCGAACCGCGAAGCCCGCGCGTTTGGCCAGTCTGCAGCGGTCAGCACCGAGGAAGAGCCTGCACTCGAAGTGCGAGCCTTTGCCGCCCCCATGGGCATCGCCGAAGACCCGGTCACCGGCAGCCTGAACGCCAGCCTGGCGCAGTGGCTGATTGCCGACGGCCACATGCCCGAGCGTTACCTCGCCGCCCAAGGCACCTGCCTCGACCGCGCGGGCCGCATCCATATCCACCGCGACAGCAGCGGGCAGGTGTGGGTGGGTGGTGCCGTGGTGACCTGTATCGACGGTGTGGTCACGCTGTAGGCCCCATGGCCACGTCCCTGGACCACCTTGTCATCCTGGCCGCCACACTGCCCGAAGGGGTTGCGTGGTGTGAAGCCACCTTCGGCGTCGCGCTGGCCCCGGGTGGTGAACACCCGCTGATGGGCACCCACAACCGCTTGCTGAATATCTCCAGCCCCGCCCACCCACGCGCCTACCTGGAAGTGATTGCTATCAATCCAGGAGCTACTCCCGCCCGTGCAGCGGGCGCCAGACGCTGGTTTGACATGGATAACGAGGCCCTGCAGGCCCAGCTGCACCAGAGCGGCCCGCAGCTGGCGCACTGGGTGGCGCAGGTGCCCGACATCACCCGAGCCGTCGCCGCATTGGCAGCACAGGCCATTGACCGCGGCCGTGTGCTGGCGGCATCCCGCCCCACACCCCACGGTCTGCTCAGTTGGCAGATCAGCGTGCGCGACGATGGCCAGCGGCTGTTCGGCGGCTGCCTGCCCACGCTGATCGAATGGGGCGCAGCCCACCCGTGTGACCATCTTCCCAGCAGTGGAGTGCAGCTGCAGGCGCTGCAGTTGCAGCACCCCGATGCAGCCGCCCTGCGAGCCGCCTGTGGTGCAGCAGGCCTGGCGCAGGTGGCCACCATCACCGACGGGCCCGCGCCCCGTTTGCAGGCGCTGCTGGCCACGCCGCATGGGCCACTGGTGCTGAACTCAGGCGCGTAGGCCGATTTCGGCGACTTCCCGTGTCCAGGCTCTTGCCTGCTCCGTCAGGCTCAGGCCCAGGCCGGGGCGGGTGGGCACCAGCATTCGGCCGTCCTTGATTTCCAGGCGTTCGTTGAACAGGGGTTCGAGCCAGTCGAAGTGTTCGACCCACGGCTCGGTGGCATAGACGGCTCCCAGGTGCACGTGCAGCTCCATGGCGAAGTGCGGGCCCAGGGCCAGGCCTGCGTTTTCGGCCTGCGCGGCGATGCGCAGAAACGGGGTGATACCGCCCACGCGGGGTGCGTCGGGCATCAGGTAGTCGGCGGCACGGTGGCGGATCAGCTCGGCGTGTTCGGCCGCGGAGGTCAGCATTTCACCGGTGGCGATGGGGGTGTCGAACTGCGCGGCCAGGGCGGCGTGGCCCTCGTTGTCGTAGGCGTCGAGGGGTTCTTCGATCCACACCAGGTTGAACTGCTCGAAGATGCGGCACATGCGCTGCGCGGTGGGGCGGTCCCATTGCTGGTTGGCATCGACCATCAGCGGCGTGTGGTCGCCCAGGTGTTTGCGCACGGCTTCCACACGTTGGATGTCAAGCGCCTGGTCGGGCTGGCCGACCTTGAGTTTGATGCCGCCGATGCCGCGCGCGCGTGAGGCGGCGGCGTTCACCAGCAGTTGCTCCAGCGGCGTGTGCAGGAAGCCGCCCGAGGTGTTGTAGCAGCGCACCGAGTCGCGCTGTGAGCCCAGCAGCTTCGACAGCGACAACCCCGCGCGGCGCGCCTTCAGGTCGTACAGCGCCACGTCGAACGCACCAATCGCCTGCACCGCCATACCACTGCGGCCCACCGACGCACCGGCCCATTGCAGCTTGGTCCACAGCTTGGAAATGTCGCTCGGGTCTTCACCGATCAGCGCCGGGGCAATTTCTTTGGCGTGGGCAAATTGGCCCGGGCCGCCGGCGCGTTTGGAGTAGCTGAAACCCAGCCCCCGGTGGCCGTCCTTGGTTTCGATTTCTGCAAACAGCATGGCAATTTCTGTCATCGGTTTCTGGCGGCCGGTCAGCACCTTGGCGTCGCTGATGGGGTTGGCCAGCGGCAGGTAACACGAGGAGACACGCACCCAGGTGATGCTGTCGGCGCTGGAAGATGGGGTGGATGCAGAGGTGTTCATAAAGGGGGAGGCAGGTGACCAATGAATGGGGCGGCAGGGTGACTTGCGCCAAATGATAACGTTGTCATGTTAAAAATCAACCACTTTTAGAGAATTTATAGATAGTCAAGGCAGCCACATTCGTAAAATGGCAACGTTGTCAGGCTCTGGCCTTGTCACCGTTGACCCTACCCATGGCATCCACCCCATTACACGCCGCAGCCCCGGCCAAAGCGGCCACCCTCCACGACGTTGCGCGTGTGGCGGGGGTGTCGTTGATCACGGCGTCCCGTGCGCTGACCAACCCGAAGCTGGTCTCCGACACCACCATTGCCAAAGTGCAGGCGGCTGCCGACGCCGTGGGTTACATCCCCAACCTGCTGGCCGGTGGGCTCAAGTCCAAACGCAGCCTGATGGTGGCAGGCCTGGTGCCCACCATTTCAGTGGCGCAGTTTCTGCCCACCGTGCAGACACTCACGGAAGCGCTGTCCGACGCGGGTTACCAGCTCATCCTGGGCCAGACCGGCTACGACCATGCGCGGGAAGAGGCCCTTATCAACACGATGATCAGCCGCCGCCCGGACGCCATCGTTTTCACCGGCCTCGTGCATTCGGCCACGGCGCGTGAGCGGCTGCGGCGGGTGGGCATTCCGGTGGTCGAAACCTGGGACCTGAGTGACCGGCCGGTGGACATGCTGGTCGGGTTTTCCCACGTGAAAGTGGGCAGCGCCATTGCGGGTTATTTCCTGGGCAAAGGCTGGCAGCGGGTGGGTATTGCCACGGGCGACGACCACCGCGGTGCCCTGCGCCGCGAAGGCTTTCTGGCCGCCATCGGCAGGGACGTACCCACCGCCGTGGTGCCCGCGCCCAGCAGCCTGGCGCTGGGCCGTCGGGCATTGTCGGAGCTGTTGGCGCAAGACCCCACGTTGCAGGCTGTGTACTGCAGCTCGGACCAGCTGGCGCAAGGGGTGTTGGCCGAAGCGCTTGTGCGGGGTATTCGTGTGCCAGAAGACCTGGCGGTGTGTGGCTTTGGCAACGCCGACTTTGCGGCCCACATGCAGCCCTCGCTGACCACCGTCCATGTCGATGGCGCAGAGATCGGGCGGCTGGCAGCGCAGCTGGTCATCGACCGCTGCAACGGCACACCCATCCCAAATCCGGTTGTGGACGTTGGTTTTCGCATCATCGAGCGCCGTTCCACGTCCCTCGATCAGCCGTAGCATTGCTATTAAATAGATAGCTTCCGTCGCCCGCGCGACAAGCGCCCGAGGCCTTTTTTGCTTCAATCCAGGCCATGGGAACCCTCTACCTTGTGCGCCATGGCCAGGCCTCGTTTGGTGCCGAAGACTACGACCAGCTCAGTGACCTGGGCCACCGCCAGGCCGTGCGCCTGGGGGAATACTTCCGGCACAAAGGGCTGGTGTTCGACGCCGTACTCGTGGGCACCCTGCGCCGCCACGCACAGACCTGGGCCGGCATCGCCGAAGGCGCGGGGCTGGCGCATACACCACTGTTGTGGCCCGGCCTGAACGAGTACGACGCCGAAGCGGTGGTCAAAACCATTCACCCGATGCCGCTGGCCAAGCCCGATACCCCCGAGCTGTACCGCAACCACTTCCGCCTGCTGCGCGACGGCCTGACGCAGTGGATGAACGGGGTGGTCAGCCCGCACGGTATGGCTGACTACGACACTTTTCGCCACGGGGTGGTCAGCGCACTCGACCACATACGCACGCAGCACAGCGGCAACGTGCTGATCGTCTCCAGCGGCGGCCCCATCTCCACCGCCGTCGGCCATGTGCTCGGCACCACACCCGAGACCACCATCGAGCTGAACCTGCGCATCCGCAACAGCGCGGTGACGGAGTTTGCGTTCACGCCGAAGCGGCACATGCTGCTGACCTTCAACACCTTGCCCCATCTGGACGATGCGGCGTATGCGGGGTGGGTGACATCGGCGTAAGAACGTGTTTACGATCTTTCCGGGGTCGCACAAGCACCTTTTCGGGATGGGATGCAAGGCGCGGTGTGCAGTCCATAGCCCGGCTATGGACAAGCGCCGCAACGCCGCAGACCGCCCGAAAAGGCACTTGCCCGAAGGGTTGGAGTGAAATCGGGCGATTGAGCGCCCCAGCTGCTTGCATGGGCAGGAGCCCATGCGGCGCATCCGGGCCACCCACTCATCCCGATTGCACTCCAATGCGATCCCCGCAAAGATCGTAAACACGTTCTAAAGAGGCCCCACGCGCTATATTCACGCGACCACGCCACCGCACAGGAGCCCCCCCATGACCACCACCGGTTTTGTTGCGTCACACGCCAAGGATGCAGCGTTTGAACGGGGTCTTCGCTCTTTCTATGAATACCGCGACCTGGGCATCAAGAAGGCGACCGAAGGGCGTGTGGCCGCCCATGTCATCCGGGCCGCAGCGGGCACCGAATTCTCAAGCCAGCCGCATGCACACAAGACTGAATTTCAGCTGGTGTACATCCTGAAGGGCTGGATTGAATTCGAGTACGAGGGCCAAGGTGTTGTGCGCCTGGAAGCCGGCTCGTGTGTGCACCAGCCGCCCAACATCCGGCACCGCGAGTTGGGCCACAGTGAGGATATCGAGATGCTGGAGATCGTTTTGCCCGCAGGTTTTGCCACGGAAGAGGTGCCGTCCGTCAACGGGTGACGGTGGGCACCGGGTTTCTCCAATCAGCCTGCGGCGATCTGGTCCAGCGCTTTGGTCAGATGCCCCACCGTGCGGTCGACGTTGTGCCACTTTTCCAGGCCAAACAGTCCAATGCGGAAGGTCTTGAAGTCCGCCCCTTCGTCACACTGCAGCGGCACACCAGCGGCGGTCTGCAGGCCCACGGCGGCGAACTTGCTGGCGTTCTGGATACCGGGGTCGGTGGTGTAACTCACCACCACACCGGGGGCCTTGAAACCGTCGGCTGCCACGCTGGGGAAGCCGCGTGACTCCAGCAGCGCACGCACCTGGGTGCCAAGTGCGATCTGCTCGTCGCGCACCTTGGCAAAGCCGTAGGCACGGGTTTCCAGCATCACGTCACGCAGGCGCACCAGTGCATCGGTGGGCATGGTGGTGTGGTACGCGTGTTGGCCTTTTTCATAGCCTTCGGCGATCTGCATCCACTTCTTGAGGTCGCACGAAAAGCTGCTGCTGGTGGTGCCGTCAATCGCCTGGCGGGCACGTTCGCTCAGCATCACCATGGCGCAGCAGGGGGAGCTGCTCCAGCCCTTTTGCGGTGCGCTGATCAGCACATCTACGCCCGTCGCAGCCATGTCCACCCACATCGCACCCGAGGCCACGCAGTCGAGCACGAACAGCGCGCCGACGTCATGCGCCGCCGCCGTCAGCGTGCGGATGTAGTCGTCATTCAGGATGATGCCGCTGGCAGTTTCGACGTGCGGCGCAAACACCACCTTGGGTTTCTCGGCGCGGATGGTGGCTGCCACCTCGTCGGCGGGTGCGGGGGCCCAGGGCGCTTGTGGGCCGCTGCCCTGCTGGCGCGCTTTACACACGATGGAGCCGCCGCCCAGGCCTTTGTCGGCGTCAAAAATCTGCGTCCAGCGGTAGCTGAACCAGCCGTTGCGCACGATCAGCACTTTCTCTTTGTTGGCGAACTGGCGCGCCACGGCCTCCATACCAAAAGTGCCGCTGCCGGGCACCAGCACGGCGGTATGGGCGTGGTAGACCTCTTTCAGCGTGGCCAGGATGTCCTGCGCCACGCCGGTGAAGCGTTTGGACATGTGGTTGAGCGCGCGGTCGGTGTAGACCACCGAAAATTCGAGCAGGCCATCGGGGTCAACGTCGGGCAAAAGTCCGGGCATGGAAAAAGTCTCCTTGGAAAATGGGGAAATACGCGCCGCGTTCAACGGTCTTGCAGTGTGGAAAGCGGGAGCTGTGAAATCTCTTGCAGCAGCAGCGCGAGTTGCTGCGCGGCAGCGTCGATGACAGCGTGCCCCTTTTCAGCCGTGGCAGCAGCCGCATTACCCACCGCGCCCTGCGGGTGGTAGTCCTGCATCTGCCAGCCCAGCTTGGCGCTGCGGCCGTTGCCCAGGATGGGGTAGTGCGCGGCGCGGTCTTGTGAGGTGGAGTGGAAGTGCTGCGCCTGCGCCATGTCCACCAGGTCGGGCCGCAGGGCCAGCATCATTGAGGTTTCCACATCACCGGCGTGGATGCCAAAGCGGTGCTCCTCGGGCGGAAACAGGGCCTGCACCACATCGGGCTGGGGCAACGAATACCAGCTGGCGCTGTACACCAGCAGGCCGTGGCGGGCACGCAGTTCACGCGCCACGATGTCCATCACACTGACCTGCCCGCCGTGGCTGTTGAACAGCAGCAGCTTGCGCACCCCGGCGCGGGCCACACAGGCACCCAGCTCAGTCCACAGCGCGATCACGGTGGCGGGCGACAGCGTCAGCGTGCCGGCAAACGCTTCGTGCTCGGGGCTCAGGCCAACCTGCTGGGTGGGCAGCACCAGCACCGGCACATCCGCCGGCACATGCGGCAGCGCGGCGGCGACCACACCATCCACCAGCGCCGTGTCCACATTCAGCGGCATGTGCGGGCCATGCTGCTCGATGGCCGCTACGGGCAACACAGCCACGGTGCGGCTGGCGTCCAGCGCCGCAAAGTCACGGGTGCAGAGGTCGGCCCAGTAGCGGGACGGGAAACCAGAGGAGGTGCGGGTGGAGGCCATGCACCATCTTAGCGGCCCACCCGGGGAGCCACAGCAACCCCGGTCCTGCAGTGCGGGGGATAATCCGCACGTTTCCACAGCGGCCCCGCGCTCACCCGCCCTCAGGCATGTTTACCGCTATGGGGAACTTCGCCCCATCGCTGTGCTCCCATCCTTCCATGACTTTTCACCCTGCCTTCGCCCGTGTGTGTGCCTTGTTGCTGCTGCTAATGGCATGCCTTGCGGGTTGGCCTGCCTGGGCTGCTGGCAGCGCCAAAGAGGTGGTGACCACGCCACATGTCCGGGCCGAGCTGGTGGCGCATGCGCCGGACGGGGTGTCACCCGGGGCCACGGTCTGGGTCGGCCTGCAGCTGGCGCACCAACCTGAATGGCACACCTACTGGAAAAACGCGGGGGATTCGGGCCTGCCCACCGCGCTGACCTGGACGCTGCCTGCGGGCGTGGAGGCTGGCGACATTGCGTGGCCGCTGCCACGCAAGATCCCGATTGGCACGCTGGCCAACTACGGTTACGAGGGCACGGTGCTGCTGCCCGTGCCACTGACCATCACGCCCGACTTCAAGATGCCGCTGATGGCGTCCAGCACCAGCGCGTTGGACATCCAGCTCAAGGCGTCGTGGCTGGTCTGCCGCAAGGAGTGTATCCCCGAAGAAGGTGAATTTGCGCTGAGCCTGCCGCTGCACAGCTCCACCGCGTTTAACACCAGCGCCTTTGAGCAGGCCCGGGCTGCCCAACCCCAGGCTTTGGCTGCCGAGCCCAAGAGCAGCGTGCAGGTGGTGGGCAACAGCCTGCAGGTGTCGGTGAAGGGTTTGCCCACCAGCGCACAGGGCAAAACCCTCGAATTTTTCCCCGAAGTTCCGGAGCTGATCCATACCGCTGCGGTGTCTGGAAAAGACTGGACGCAGCAATGGGACGGCCCAGTCTGGAACGCCACCATCCCCCTGGCCGAACACCGCAGCCAAAGCCCGGACCACCTGCCGCTGGTGCTGGCGCTGGCAGAGGCCGACCGCACGCCCGGCCAGGCCTGGGGCTGGCGCACGCAGGCAGCGGTGTCGGGCACCTGGCCAGCCACCGCCGTGGCGACCCCGGTGTCGGCCGCACTCCAGGCTGCGCTGGACAGCAACGCCTTAACCTCCCCCACTTCCAACGCAGCACAACCAGCCGCCGTGGGCATGGGCACTTTTGTGCTGGCGCTGCTGGGGGCGCTGGTCGGCGGCATGCTGCTCAACCTGATGCCCTGTGTTTTCCCGGTGCTGGCGATCAAGGTGCTGGGTTTTGCCCGCCATACCGACGACCGCCGCGCCCACCGCCGGGCGGGCTGGGCTTACACCACAGGGGTGGTGCTGTCTTTCCTGCTGCTGGGTGCCGCCATGCTGGGCCTGCGGGCCGCCGGGGCGGAGCTGGGCTGGGGCTTCCAGCTGCAGTCACCCGTGGTGGTGGCGTCGTTGGCGGCCTTGTTCACGCTGATCGGGCTGAACCTGGCGGGGGTGTTTGAATTTGGCCAGTTTGTGCCGTCCAGCGTGGCGTCGGCCCAGGCACGCAACCCGCTGGTCAACGACTTCCTCTCGGGCGTGTTGGCCGTGGTGGTGGCCTCGCCCTGCACGGCCCCGTTCATGGGTGCATCGCTGGGCCTGGCGCTGGGCCTGCCCGCATTACAGGCGCTGGCGCTGTTTGCCGCGCTGGGGGTGGGGCTGGCGCTGCCCTACCTGGTGGCCAGCCTGGTGCCTGCGTTTGCGCGCTGGTTGCCCCGGCCCGGCCCCTGGATGCACACGCTGCGCCGCATGCTGGCGTTCCCGATGTTTGCCACCGTGGCCTGGCTGGTCTGGGTGCTGGGCCAGCAAAGTGGCATCGACGGCGCGGGGGCCTTGCTGGCCCTGCTCGTGGCGCTGAGTGCGGTGGTATGGGCACTGACTTTGCGCGGGCGCACACGGCTGGTGCTGGCCCCCCTGGTGGCCGCACTGTTCGTGCTGCTGGTGGCCGGTATCGGCAGCGCCATCGTCACACCGCCTGCGGCTTTGGCGGCGGCTGCACCGGGCGGCACCAGCACACGCTGGCAACCTTGGTCGGAGCCGCAGGTGGCGGCGCTGACCGCCAGCGGGCAACCCGTGTTCGTGGACTTCACCGCTGCCTGGTGTGTGACCTGCCAGGTGAACAAAAAAACCACGCTGTCGAACAGTGGTGTACTGGCCGACTTCGACAGCCGCAAAGTGGCCTTGCTGCGGGCCGACTGGACCCGCCGTGACCCGGCCATCACCGCCGCGCTGGCCGCGCTGGGGCGCAACGGTGTGCCGGTGTATGTGCTGTACCGGCCGGGCCAAACGCCGCTGGTGATGACCGAAATCCTCACCCCCGGCGAAGTGCGCGCCGCACTGGCAACGCTGTAGCCGCCCCTGCCCGGTCAAGCGGACTCACCTGCCCGATACTTGGCGCTTTGCGTTTGTTGCCCTCCGGGGCCCTTGCTGCCATGCCAGACAACTACCTGCCCCGCGTCCGCCACCAGTACGAAGCCCTGCCCTACCCCCACCGCGACCCGCAGGATGAGCACCACCGGCTGGAGCAGACCTGGCTTGAAGACCTGCCGATGGTCAACCACTATTGTTTTGCGGGACGGCAGACGTTTCGCAACGGATTCCGGGCGCTGGTCGCCGGGGGCGGCACCGGCGACGCCACAATCTTCCTGGCCGAGCAATTGCGCCACACCGATGCCCAGGTGGTGCACCTGGACATGAGCAGCGCCAGCATCGCCATCGCCCAGGCGCGCGCGGCCATCCGGGGCCTGACCAACATCACCTGGGTGCACGACTCACTGCTGAACCTGCCCACGCTGGGCCTGGGCCACTTCGACTACATCAACTGCAGCGGTGTGCTGCACCACCTGGCCGATCCCGACGCCGGGCTGCGCGCCCTGCAGCAGGTGCTGAAAGACGATGGCGCACTCGGCCTGATGGTGTATGCCACCACCGGCCGCACCGCCATCTACCAGATGCAGACGCTGCTGCGGATGGTGCACACCGATGCCGACGACGACACCCGCCGCCTCACCACCACCCGCGACCTGCTCGGCAGCCTGCCCGGCAGCAACTGGTTTGTGCGCGCCGCCAACCTGCACCAGGACCACAAGGAGGGGGATGCCGGCCTGTACGACCTGCTGCTGCATTCGCAGGACCGCGCCTACAGCGTGGACGAGTTGTTCGACTGGCTGGCCGACGGCCATGGCCTGCACCTCAGTTTCAGCGACGTCCAACGCGGCCGTGCGCCCTACCTGCCGCACATGGTGCTGGGCCGCAAGCCGCCGGCCATGCTGGCCCAGTTGAAGACCCGCCCACGCCGCCAGCAGTACGCCATGGCGGAGTTGCTGGGTGGGGACATCGTCACCCACTCGTTCTATGCAACCCCCAGCGCGGCCACCACCGCGCCGTACGGTGACGTGGACTATGTGCCCTTTTTCTTCCATGAGCCACTCACGGGTGAGGTCGCGGCCCAGGTGTTTGCCACCAACCGGGGCCAGCCCTTTCTGCTGAGCCACCAGCACTCGGGTGTGGCGTTGACGGTGAACCCCGGCAAATACGGCCCGCAGATCCTGCGCCTCATCGACGGCCAGCGCAGCTTCGGGCAGATTTTTGACCTGTTCCGCAGCCAGTGGCATGGCAAAGCCGCAGCGCCCGACAACACCACCCTGTTCGCGGATTTTGCCGAGGCCTACGACACCCTCAATGCACTGGAGCGCTTGCTGCTGCGCCACCATTCCGTGCCGGGTCTGGGGCAGGTCTAGCCCCTGCGACAATCTGGGGATGTTTGCACCACTCCAGAACGACACCTTCCTGCGCGCCTGCCGTCGCCAGGCCACCGACTACACCCCCGTCTGGCTGATGCGCCAGGCCGGGCGTTACCTGCCTGAATACAAAGCCACACGGGCGCTCGCGGGCAGCTTCATGGGCCTGGCCACCAACACCGACTACGCCACCGAGGTCACGCTGCAGCCGCTGGAGCGCTTCCCGCTGGACGCGGCCATCCTGTTCAGCGACATCCTGA
>JAGOEY010000212.1 GCA_017997515.1 Burkholderiaceae bacterium
CCGGTGGCGCTGCTGCTGGCGTATGGGTTGCTGCGTTTGTGCACGGCCTTGTTTGCCGAAGCGCGTGAGCTGATTTTTGCCAAGGCGACCGAAGGGGCCTCGCGCAGTATTTCGCTGGAGGTGTTTCGCCACCTGCATTCGCTGAGCCTGCGCTTTCATTTGGAGCGCCAGACCGGTGGCATGACCCGCGACATCGAGCGCGGCACACGCGGGGTGCAGTCGCTGATCTCGTATTCGCTCTACAGCATCATCCCGACGCTGATCGAGGTGACGCTGGTGCTGACACTGCTGGCGGTCAAATACGACATCTGGTTTGCCATCATCTCGGGTACGGCGCTGGTGCTGTACATCACCTTCACCGTGCTGGTGACCGAGTGGCGCACGCAGTTCCGCAAGTCGATGAACGAGCTGGACTCGCGCGCCCACAGCCGGGCGATCGACTCGCTGCTGAATTTCGAGACGGTGAAGTACTTCAACAACGAAGACTTCGAGGCGCGGCGCTACGACGAAAACCTGGAGCGTTACCGCAAGGTCGCCATCAAGAGCCAGCGCACGCTGAGCCTGCTCAACGCCGGCCAGCAGTCCATCATTGCGATTGGTTTGGTCGCCATGTTGTGGCGTGCAACCCAGGGTGTGGTGGACGGCAGCATGACGCTGGGTGACCTGGTGATGGTTAACGCTTTCATGATCCAGCTCTATATCCCGTTGGGGTTTTTGGGTGTGTTGTACCGCGAGATCAAACAAAGCCTGACCGATCTGGACAAGATGTTCACGCTGATGGAGAAGGAGCGCGAGATTGCCGATGCACCCGGCGCGCCCGCGCTGCAGATGCAGGGCGCCCCCACCGTGCGGTTTGAGAACGTGGCGTTTGCGTACGAGCCTGCGCGGCCCATCCTGCACCAGATCAGCTTCGAGATTCCGTCGGGCAAAACCGTGGCTGTGGTCGGGCCGTCGGGCTCGGGCAAGTCCACCCTGGCGCGCTTGTTGTTCCGCTTCTACGACGTTGGGGCGGGCAGGTCGGACGGCCGCATCACCATCAACGGCCAGGACATCCGCAGCGTGACCCAGGCCAGCCTGCGGCAGGCCATAGGCATCGTGCCGCAGGACACGGTGCTGTTCAACGACACGGTCGAATACAACATCGCCTATGGCCGCCCCGGGGCCACCCGCGCCGAGGTGGAGGACGCGGCCCGTGCGGCACGGATCCACACGTTTATCACCTCCACCCCGGGCGGTTACGACACCATGGTGGGGGAGCGTGGGCTCAAGCTGTCAGGCGGTGAAAAACAGCGGGTGGCAATAGCCCGCACGTTGCTGAAAAACCCGCCGATCCTGATCTTCGACGAGGCCACATCGGCGCTCGACTCCGCCAACGAGCGCGCCATCCAGGCCGAGCTGACGGCGGTGGCACAGAACAAGACCACACTGGTGATTGCGCACCGCCTGTCCACGGTGGTGGACGCCCACGAAATTTTGGTGATGGACACAGGCCACATCATCGAGCGTGGCACCCATCTGCAGCTGCTGGCCCAGGGCGGACGCTACGCCCAGATGTGGGCGCTGCAGCAGGGCGGAGGGGAATAAACCCACCGTCTGCAGCGCAGGTATGGGACGAAGACAATAGGGTTTTCGCGTAACCCTGCTCACCATGAAACCCCTGCTGCTGGCCATTACCTTGCTGACCGACGTGCACCGTGCACGTATCGCCGAATCTTTTGAGCTGCTGTATGTGCCAGAGCTGGCCGGGCGTGCGACCGTGCTGGCAGCCCGGGGCACAGAGGTGCGTGTGGTGCTCACGATTGGCTCAGTGGGCCTGACGGCGCAGGAGATGGACGCCATGCCCCGCCTGGAGCTGGTGTGTGCCCTGGGGGCCGGGTTCGAGAACATCGACCGCAGCCACGCCCAGGCGCGCGGCATCGTGGTGGCCAACGGTGCGGGCACCAACGAGGACAGTGTGGCCGACCATGCGCTGGGGCTGCTGCTGGCGGCGGTGCGCGCCATTCCACGCAACGACCGCGCCTGCCGCGACGGCATCTGGCGCGACGCGTTGCCGCTGCCGCCGCAGGTGGCGCACCGGCGGCTGGGCATTGTGGGTATGGGCTCCATTGGCCTGAAGATTGCCCGGCGTGCGCTGGGTTTTGACATGGCTGTGGGGTACCACAACCGCCGCCAGCGCGACGATGTGGCTTACAGCTATTTCGACACGGTGCTGGCGCTGGCCGAGTGGGCCGACTTTCTGGTGGTGGCCGCACCGGGCGGGCCTGCCACGCGCCACCTGGTGGATGCGCCGGTGCTGACGGCGCTGGGCCCCCAGGGGTTTCTGGTCAACATCGGGCGGGGCAGTGTGGTGGACACCGCCGCACTGGCCGACGCACTGTGTGAAGGGCGTATTGCAGGGGCCGGGCTGGATGTGTACGAGAGTGAACCCGCGCCGCCACAGGCATTGGTCGGGCTGGACCAGGTGGTGCTGTCGCCCCACCTGGGCGGGTGGTCACCCGAAGCGCTGGATGCGTCGGTGCAGCGGTTTCTGGACAACGCGCTGGGCCATTTTTCCGGGCAGGGTGTGGTGTCGGTGGTGCAATAACGCTGCACTGCAACACGCGCCATCACGTGCGGCGCGGGACCATAATCCGCCCATGGAAACCAAATGGCTTGAAGATTTTGTCAGTTTGGCCGAGACGCGCAGCTTCAGCCGCTCGGCGCAATTGCGCCACGTCACCCAGCCCGCTTTCTCGCGTCGCATCCAGGCGCTGGAGGCCTGGGCTGGCACCGACCTGGTGGACCGCAGCTCGTACCCCACACGTTTGACGCCTGCAGGCGAGACGCTGTACGCACAGTCGCTGGAAATGCTCCAGGCCTTGCAAAGCACCCGCGCGATGCTGCGCGGCCACACCAGTGCGGGCAAGGACGTGATCGAGTTTGCCGTGCCCCACACACTGGCGTTCACCTTTTTCCCGGCCTGGGTCACCAGCCTGCGCGAGAAGTTCGGGCCGATCAAAAGCCGGCTTATTGCGCTCAACGTGCACGACGCCGTGATGCGGCTGGTCGAAGGAAGCTGTGACCTGCTGATCGCCTACCACCACAGCGCGCAGCCGTTTCAGCTCGACCCGGACCGTTACGACATGGTGACGCTGGGGCAGGAGGTGCTGGCACCCTACGTCAAACCCGATGCGGAGGGCCGCCCGCTGTACCAGTTGCCCGGCCGTCCGGGGCAGTTGCTGCCGTACCTGGGCTATGCGCCCGGGGCCTACTTGAGCCGCATGGTGGATCTGGTGCTGAAGCAGTCCGGCACCGCGATCCACCTCGACCGGGTGTATGAAACCGACATGGCCGAAGGGCTCAAGGTCATGGCGCTGGAAGGGCATGGAATTGCCTTTTTGCCCCACAGCGCAGTCAAAAAGGAGTTGCGCGCCCGCACCCTGGTGCCCGCCATGCCAACCGGCTTCGAGGGGCTGGAGATGACCATGGAGGTGCGCGCCTACCGCGAAAAACCCGGCAGCAAGACGGGCAACAAGGAGGCCAAAAGCCTGGCACAGGCTTTGTGGGTCTACCTGCTTGCCCAAAATGCGGCGAGGGAATAAGCTGTTTATGCCAATTTTTGCACACCCTATGTGACGTGGGCATGACGTCTAGGTGTAATCCGGCATGAACACTGCTTACAGTGAGCGTTAGCATGTGGATTCTGGCCAAACGCACCAGATTGGTGTCAGGTCTTTTTTATTCAGGAGTTTTTTTATGAAGAAGCAATTGTTGGCCTTGGCCATCACAGCCATCGCCACAAGCGGTGCCTTTGCACAGGCCACAGACAC
>JAGOEY010000213.1 GCA_017997515.1 Burkholderiaceae bacterium
CGTCGGGTATTTTCGTGCCCATCGGCAATTTGAATATGGAGATGAAATGCATGCTCTTCTGAAGTTTTCCAGCGCGGTGGACTGGCTCAACCGGCAGGTCGGCAAACATGCGATCTGGTTGATTCTGGCGGCCACGGCCATCAGTGCCATCAATGCCATCGTGCGCAAGGTGTTCAACACCAGTTCCAACGCCTACCTTGAAGTCCAGTGGTACCTGTTTGCCTGGTCTTTCCTGATTGCTGCGGGCTACACCCTGCTCAACCGGGAGCATGTGCGCATCGACGTGGTCAACAGCCGTCTGTCCAAACGCACACAGATGTGGATCGACATTGTGGGGTTTGCGCTGTTCCTCACCCCCTTGTGCCTGCTGGTGCTGTACTACACGGTGCCCATGACCATCCAGCAATTCCAGACGGGTGAAGTGTCGGGCAACCCCGGCGGCCTGATCCGCTGGCCGGTGTGGCTGGCATTGCCTGTGGGCTTCACCCTGCTGCTGCTGCAGGGCTGGTCGGAACTGATCAAGCGTATTGCATTCCTGACCGGTGACGGACCCGACCCCACCTTGAAGGCTGGTGAGAAGAGCGCTGAAGAAGAGCTCGCTGAAATCCTGCGCCTGCGCACCGAACAAGAACAGGCCGCTGCCGTCCCCGCAGCCCAGGCCCGCTGACCCCCGGAAAGACACAGCACCATGGAGTTCCTTACTGCCAACTTCGCCCCGATCATGTTCGCGGGCTTGATCTGTTTTCTGCTGCTGGGTTTTCCGGTGGCGTTCAGCCTGGGCGCTTGCGGGCTGTCCTTCGGCATCATCGGCATCCAGCTGGGTGTATTTCCGGCGTCGGTACTGGCCTGGCTGCCCCAGCGGCTGATCGGCATCATGGCCAACGACACCTTGCTGGCCGTGCCCTTCTTCACGCTGATGGGTTTGATACTGGAACGCAGCGGCATGGCCGAAGATTTGCTCGACACCGTCGGGCAGGTGTTCGGCCCCATGCGGGGCGGCCTGGCACTGGCCGTGGTGTTTGTCGGCGCGCTGCTGGCAGCCACCACCGGTGTGGTTGCGGCTTCCGTCATCTCGATGGGCCTGATCTCTCTGCCCATCATGCTGCGTTACGGCTACGACCGCAAATTCAGCAGCGGGGTGATCGCAGCGTCGGGCACCTTGGCGCAGATCATTCCGCCGTCACTCGTGCTGATCATCATGGCCGACCAACTGGGCCGCAGCGTGGGCGACATGTACAAGGGCGCTTTTGTGCCGGCCTTCATGCTGGTGGGCTGCTACGTGCTCTACATCGCTGCGTTGGCGATCTTCAAGCCCGCCAGCGTGCCTGCCCTGCCCTTGGAGGCGCGTATTTACCGCGAGCCCAATGGCAGCGGTGGTTACACCTCGCTGTTGGCTTTGATGTCCATCTCGTTTGTGGTGTCGGTCGTGCTGGCACGCCACATGCCCGAGGTGCACAGCTGGTGGCTTGACAAGGAAATCACGTCGGTCGCCACGGACGAAAAGGTGGTGGTGGCCATGTGCGGCGGCGCCATCGTGGCCTTGCTGATTGCGCTGTTCAACAAGTACATGAAGCTGGGCCTGCTGTCTCGCCTGGCTGAACGTGTGACCTTTGTGCTGATCCCCCCGCTGCTGCTGATCTTCCTGGTGCTGGGCACGATTTTCCTGGGCGTCGCTACACCCACAGAAGGTGGTGCGATGGGTGCCATGGGCGCGATCATCATGGCCTGGATGCGCGGGCGCCTGGACATGAACCTGCTCAAGCAGGCGCTGTCCAGCACCACCAAGCTGGGCAGCTTTGTGATGTTCATCCTGATCGGTGCCACCGTGTTCGGCCTGGTGTTCCAGGCGGCGGACGGCCCGATCTGGGTCGAACACTTGCTGGCAAGCCTGCCGGGCGGCCAGATCGGCTTCCTGATCTTTGTGAACCTGTTGGTGTTCTTCCTGGCGTTCTTCCTGGACTACTTCGAGCTGTCCTTCATCGTCGTGCCCCTGCTGGCACCGGTGGCCGACAAGCTGGGCATCGACCTGATCTGGTTCGGTGTGCTGCTGGCGATGAACATGCAAACCTCGTTCATGCACCCACCGTTTGGCTTTGCGCTGTTCTTCCTGCGTTCTGTCGCTCCCGACAAACCGTATGTGGACCGCGTGACCAAGAAGGTCATGGACCCCGTCACCACCATGCAGATCTACAAGGGCGCCATTCCCTTCCTGTTCATCCAGCTCTTTATGGTCGGCATGATGATCGCCTTCCCGAACCTGGTCACGGGCAGTCTGGACAAGGTGCAGGCCTACGACCTGAAGGCCGTGGGCGACCAAATGCGCGAAGGCCTGCAACCCGATGCCAGCGACGCGTACGGCTCCGATGCCTATGGCGCGGACGAAAAAACCGAAACCGAGCCCGCTTCCACCGACAGCACGGCAGCCCCTGCAAGCCCTGCCGTCGAAAGCAGTGGCGAGGATCCCATGAAAGCCATGGAAGACGCACTCAAGACCACCAAGCCCTGAGGTGCACCACACCGCCGCCAACCCAGCATGCGCTGGGATCTGGCAGGCGGTGTCCGTCCCCCCCTGAAGAAAATCGGGGCGTAAAAAAACCGCGCAATGCGCGGTTTTTTTACGCCCATCAGGGCAAGGGAACAGCTTAGATCTTCACGCTGTTCACGTACTGGTTGAACGGGTACTCCGAGAAACGGTTCCACAGGATCTGGTCACGCTGGAATGCGCGCATGTCCTGGTGGATCTTCTTGAACTCGGGGGACTTGGCTTCATGGATGGCAAACACTTCCATCGATGCCTTGAAGCCCGCATCCATCAAAGCCTTGGGGAACGCACGGAGCTGGGTCTTGTCGGCCACGAGCTTCTTCAGTGCGATCGGGTTCCAGGCGTCGTACTTGGCGGTCATGTCGGTGGCGGCCACCTTGCAGGCGGCGTCCAGGATGGCTTTGTTTTCGGCCGACAGCGCGTTGTACTTCTTGTTGTTGATGAAGAATTCCAGGTCGGCGCCACCTTCCCACCAGCCGGGGTAGTAGTAATAAGGCGCAACCTTGTTGAAGCCCAGCTTGGCATCGTCGTACGGGCCGACGAATTCAGCCGCGTCCAACGTGCCTTTTTCCAGCGCCTGGTAGATGTCACCGGCGGGCATGTTTTGCGACACCACGCCGAGCTTGGCCATGGCTTCACCGAACACACCACCACCCATACGCATCTTCAGACCCTTGAGGTCGGCGACGGTTTTCAGTTCCTTGCGGTACCAGCCGCCCATCTGGGTGCCCGTGTTGCCACCACTCTCGGTGTGGAAGTTGTAGTTGTCAAAGAAGGCGTCGAGCAGCTTGCCGCCGTTGCCGTATTCTTTCCACGACGTGGTCTGGCGTGCGGTCAGGCCAAAAGGCACGGCGCAGCTGAAGGCAAAGATCGGGTCTTTGCCGGTGAAATAGTAGGCAGCACTTTGTGCCATTTCGATGTTGTCGCCCTGCAGCGCATCCACCACACCAAACGCGGGCATCAGTTCACCAGCGGGGTGCACGGAGATTTCAAACTTGCCACCCGACATGGCTTTCACGGTCTTCGACAGCATTTCTGCGCTGCCGAAAATGGTGTCCAGCGACCGTGGGAAGCTCGATGCGAGGCGCCAACGCACCGTGGCTTGCGCATGTACGGCGGGGGCCACACCTGCGGCCAGCACACCGGCAATGCCAGCATTCTTGATAAGGGAACGACGATCCATGGATTTCTCTCCGATTTGATTAAGTGGAATCACTGTGCGCCTCCCTGGTGATGGCGCAAGCACTT
>JAGOEY010000214.1 GCA_017997515.1 Burkholderiaceae bacterium
TAGCGCTATCCAAACAATCCATAAAAAAGGCACCCGGTCTGGATGCCGCATAAACTGTGGCAAGCTGAGCAACTTGATCCAAAATGGCTGGCGTTGCCTTGCCCAAGAGTTTGGACAGCGCTATCCTAACCAGATCCACCCCCAGCCCCATGAGGGTTAACCCTTGAACAAACCCGAGACAAAACCCGACGCCAAACGCCGTTCCAGCGGCCGCATCACGCTGAGCGACGTGGCCAAGGCCGCCGAGGTCAGCCCCATCACCGCGTCCCGCGCCTTGCGGGGCGAGCGCGGGGTGGCGCAAGAACTGGTGCAGCGCGTGAAGGCCGCCGCAGAGCAACTGGGCTATGTGCCCGACCCTGCCGCCCGGGCACTGGCGTCACAGCGCAGCGTGCAGGTGCCGGTGCTGGTGCCGCTGCTGTCCAACGCGCTGTTTGTGGATTTGCTGGAGGCCGTGCACCGCGCCCTGTTCCCGCAGGGCTACCAGGCGCTGATCGGCGTGACGCACTACGACCCGCAAGAGGAAGAGCAACTGCTGCGCACCTACCTCGCGCACCGCCCGGCGGGCCTGCTGGTCACCGGCTTTGACCGCACCGAGGCTTCGCGCCACCTGATTGCCGCCAGCGGCGTGCCTTGCGTGCACCTGATGGAAATGACCTCGGCGCCGGGCGTGTTCTGCGTGGGCTTTTCGCAGCAGGACGCGGGCCACAGCATGACGGCCCACCTGCTGGCACGGGGCTTCCAAAAGATCGCCTTTGTGGCCGCCCAGCTGGACCCGCGCACCATGCAGCGCGCCGAGGGCTACCGCCGCTGTCTGCGCGACGTAGGCCTGTACGACCCCAAGCTGGAACTGCTGAGCCCGCAGCCTTCTTCGATGCGGCTGGGTGGCGAACTGCTGGAAGAGCTGCTGCGCACACGCCCCGGTGTCGATGCCGTGTTCTTCTGCAATGACGACCTGGCCCAGGGCGGCCTGCTGGCAGCGCAGCGCCTGGGTCTTTCGGTGCCCGGCCAGGTGGCGATTGCGGGCTTCAACGACCTGGCAGGCAGCGACCAGATGCTGCCGCCGCTGACCACAGTGCGCACACCCCGCGCCGCCGTGGGCGAGGCCAGCGCGCGCATGCTGCTGGCGCTGATGCGCGGCGAGGTGCCCGCGCACAACTCGGTGGATCTGGGGTTTGAGCTGACGGTGCGCGAGAGCACCTAAAAGACCACGCGGAACAGGAGTCCAAGACTGCTGCAACGAACAGCGCTCCTGGACTCCTCGGTGCACGGCTACTGCCAGTTGGCCGCCAACACTGGTGCCAGCGCGGACTGATAGCTGGCAGGCAGCGTCGTTTGCCCCGCTGCAGGGGGCGCAAACGCCGACATGGCCTGCACCAGGTTGTGCACCTGGCCGTCCAGCAATGTCTTGCCATCCGACGTCTTGATCTGCTCCATGTGGAACTGATTGCCGCTGCTGTACCAGTCCTTGACCAAGATGGTGTCCTGGGTGCCCAGCACATTCAGCGCCAGATCGTTGCCCACCTGCGTGAACCACAATTGATCAGATCGGACATCCTCCAGCACCAGCACGTCCTGCCCGCCGCCGTCGCTGATCGTGTCCTGCCCATCGCCTCTGGCAAACAAATAGCGGTCATCGCTCCAGTCGGTGCTGATGAACTGGTCATTGCCCAGGCCACCGCGCAGCGTATTGCCACCGCCACCTGCGTTGATGACGTCGTCTCCAGCACCGGCATCGATGGTGTCTGCGCCCCAGGTAGTGGTGATCTGGTCGTTACCACCACCCGTTGCAATGGTGTTGTTCCCGTCTGCGCGGACCGCATCGCTGCCCGATCCGGTGGTGATGTGGTTCGTGCCGCCGCCTGCATCGACTGTATTGGCACCGTTGCCAGCGTCAATGGTGTCGTCGCCCCAGCCCGCAGTGATGGTGTCGTCGCCAGCGCCCGCCACCACCGCGTTCTTGCCACCACCTGCGTCGATACGGTTGTTGCCGCCACCCGCATCAATCTGATCATCGCCCCAGCTACCGGTGATGGTGTCATTGCCCGCACCCGCCGTGATCACACTGCTTGCGCCGTTGGCCCGGATGGTGTTGTTGCCCTCACCGCCGCTCAGGCGGTCGTTACCCCAACCACCGGTGATCTCATCATCCCCCTCGCCGCCGTCGAGCACGTTCTGCGGCCCGCCCGTGGCAACCAGCCGGTCGTTGCCACCGCCGCCCGACAGCGTGCTGCTGGCCCAGCTGCCGGTGAGCACATCATTGCCATTGCCCCCCACCAACGGCGTGTTCTGGTCGTCGGCCTGAAGCACCTGGTCGCCACTGCCGGACGATTGGGGTGCCACCGTCAGGGCAAACACCGCGCTGGCCATTGCCCCGGCGGGATCGGTGGCGCGTACGCGCAAGGACAGGCTGCCCACAGCTGCACTGCCAGGCGTGCCGCTGAACGTGCGCGTGGCGGCATCAAACTGCACCCAGGAAGGCAACGCGCTGCCATCGGCCAAGGTGACCGAGTAGACCAGCGCCTGCCCTTCTGGATCGGTAAAGGTGTTGGCGGGCAGGGTGTAGGTCCATGCTGCGTTCTCTGTGGCGGTGGCATCTGCAGGGGCTGCCGTCACCGTGGGCGGGTTGTTGGTAGCAGGCGTACCAGGCGTCACCACCACTTGCAGGCTCTGGCTGGCCGTGGCGCCTGCGCGGTCGGTGGCAGTAACCGTGACCTGCAACACCCCGGCAGAGCCGGACGGGGCAGAGCCGGAGAATGTCCCGGTGGCCGCATCAAACTGCAGCCATGCAGGCAAGGCGCCACCGGCAAGACTGGCTTGCAGGCTCAGGCTGTCGCCCGCATCCACATCCGCAAATGCATCCGCTGGCAAGACAAAGGCCAGGGCCTCACCCTCCTTCACCTGCTGAGATGCCAGCGGAGCACCCACCGTGGGGGCATCGTTGACATTGCGCACCTGCAGCGCCAAAGGCTGCACGGCACTGGCCCCCAGCGGGTCGGTGGCACGCACCACGATGGCCAGACTGGCCGCATTGGCTGTCACATCACCATTGCCGGGCGTGCCACTGAAGGTGCGCGTGGCCGCATCAAACTGCAGCCACGCAGGCAAGGCACCGCCATCGGCCAGGGTGGCGGTGTAGACCAGCGTGTCGCCCGCATCCGGGTCGGTAAACGCATCGGCAGGCACGGTGTATGTCCAGGCCACGTCCTCATCCACGCTGGCATTGGGCAGCGGCTGCCCGGCCACTGGTACACCATTGGTGCCAGCGGTGATGGCCAATGTGAAGCCGGTGCTGGCACTGAGCCCACCCGCATCGGTGGCAGTCACCTTCAAGCCCAGTGGGCCAACTGCAGCATTGGCGGGCGCAGTCCCGCTGAAGGTGCGGGTGGCGGCGTCAAAGCTCAGCCATGCGGGCAAAGCGCTGCCATCCGCCAATGTGGCGCTGTAGGCCAGGGTGTCGCCTGCGTCGGGGTCAGCAAATGTGAAGCCAGGCACCAGGTAGGTCCAGGCGTCGCCCTTGCGAGCGCTGGCATCAGCCAAAGGCGTAGCCACGGCGGGAGCACGGTTGACAGGATCCGGATCGGGCGGGTTGGACGTGGGGGTGGCATCCGCGATGGCTTGCACAAATTCCGCCGTGGTGTAAGTCTTGCCCGCCCAGCTGATGCTGAAGTTGCCCGAGAGTTTGACGGTGTCGTTGGCCGAATAGTGCAAAGTCCAGTCACTGCCAGAGCCCGTCAGCTGCATGGCGCTGAGCGAGCCGCCGCTGAGC
>JAGOEY010000215.1 GCA_017997515.1 Burkholderiaceae bacterium
GCCAGCGCGACGATAGATTCGCGGTCAGCCTCCAGCGCCGCCGCCAGGGCGCGCAGCAGGGACGCTCGTTCGGCCGCAGAGCTTGCGGCAAAGTTGCCTGCCACAGCCGCTGCGGTGTGTGCGGCACGGTGGATGTCGGCCAGGGACGATTCGGGCCAGGCGTCGCCGACGGGTTGGCCGGTGCGGGCTTCGATGGATTGCAGCATGGAGAAGTCTTTCAGGGAGTGGGGGCACGGGTCGCCGTGCCGTGCGCAGGTTGTACCACCAGACCTTGCAAAGACCGTACCGGCGTGCCGATAACAGGTTCGCAAAGGCAGTTAATGCAGGCGCGCGGTGATGGCGGCTTTCAGCGGCGGCAGGTGCTGCGCACCCCGCAGCACCAGGTTGCGTAGCAGGCGCTGGGGCGCACGGGTGTCGGCATACAGCCGGGCCACGGCATTGGTGCCGTGGTAGATCAGCCGGGTCTGGCGGCGGTGCTGGGTTTCGTAGCGGGCCAGCAGCGCTGGTGCGCCAATGTCCTGCCCCAGCTGTTGTGCACCCGCCAGCACCTGGGCCAGGGTGGCCACACCTGCCAGGCCCAGGTTGTAGCCATGGGCTGTGACCGGGTGCATACCCACCGCCGCGTCGCCCACCAACACACTGCGGGTGCCCGCAAAACGGTGGGCGTACACCGCCACCAGCGGGTAGGCATGGCGGGTGGTCTGCAGCTGCATGGGCCCCAGCCGCTGCAAAAACTGCTGCTGGATGAGGGTGGCCCATTCTGCGGGCGGCAGCGCCAGCAGCCGCTGCGCTTCGTCGGTGCCCGTGGTCACCACCACCGACGACACATCGCCCGGCAGAGGCAACACCGCCAGCGTGCGGTCATAGCCAAAACACTCGTACGCAATGCCCTGGTGGGCCAGCGTGTGCTGCATACGGCAAACCACCATGGTGCGGCCAAAGTCCAGCATGTCCGCGCCAATACCCAGCTGGCGGCGGGTTTGCGAAAACCGGCTGTCCGCAGCCACCAGCAGCCGGGCGCGCAGGCGCTGCGGCGTGCCGGAGGCCGCGCCCCAGCTGACTTCGGCATGGGTGGCTGCCGTGCCCACCTGGTCCACGCGGGTGTTGTCGATGATGCGCAGCCCCGGCAGGCTGGCGGCCACCTCGAAACCCACGCGGCGCAGCGCATGGTTGGGCACGATCCAGCCCAGCCGCTCGTCCGGGTTGCGTGGGGTGGTGAAGTGCAACGCAGCCTGTTGCAGCGGGCCGTCCACCACCTGCGCCGCGCGGATGGTGCCGATCTCGCTGTCTGCCAGGCGCTGCCACTGCCCCAGCGTGCGCAGCAGGGCGACGCTGCTGTGTGTCAGCGCAATCTCGCGGCCGTCCTCGGCCGGGGCGGCCAGTGCGGCGCGGTCTTGTGAGTCCAGCACGGTGACCGACAAACCCGCTCCGACCAATGCCGCAGCCAGCGCCAGTCCGGCCGGGCCCGCGCCGACGATGAGCACATCGCAGTCCAGTTGCATGGGAGATTCCTTGGGGGGTGTGCGCCGGGCTGGCAGGCCACCGGGCGCGTGTGAAAAGGGTGCGTCAGATTGTGGGCCGCACCCCCACGGCATGCCTTGACCATGCGCAAACCCGCGCCATGTTGTGGCCGCGCACGCTGTCAATCCGGGGACGCCTGCGCTGGCCGTACGCAGACCGCGCTGGTACGCTGCATGCCATGGAGACAACAACAAATCCCCCCAAACCCGCCTATGTTCCGCAGATCCGCCTGTACCAGGACTGGCTGCGCGACACCCGTGGCCTGGCCTTCGACAGCTACGACGCGCTGTGGCAATGGTCGGTCACCGACCTCGACGCCTTTTGGCAAAGTGTGTGGGACTACTTCGAACTGCAGTCGCCCACGCCCCACACTGCCGTACTCGCCAAAAACACCATGCCCGGTGCGGAGTGGTTCCCCGGCGCGCAAACCAACTACGCGCGGCAGGCGCTGCGCCATGTGGACGCCGCCCACGCTGCGGGGCAGATGGCCATCATCAGCCGCAATGAAAAAGGGAACCACCGCGAACTGCCGTGGCCCGCGCTGCGCCAGCAGGTGGCGTCGCTGGCCTTGCACCTGCTGGCCCAGGGTGTGCAGCGCGGCGACCGCGTGGCCGCCTACCTGCCCAACATCCCCGAGGCCATGGTCGGCTTTATGGCCTGCAGCAGCATCGGCGCGGTGTGGAGCATCTGCGCCCCCGACATGGGCACCGCCGCCGTGCTCGACCGCTTCCAACAGATCACGCCCAAGGTTTTGATCGCCGTGGACGGCGTCAGCTACGGCGGGCGCGACCATGACCGCACAGCGGTGCTGGCCGAGTTACGCGCCGCCCTGCCCAGCCTGCAGCATGTGCTGCTGGTGAACAACCTGGATGCTACTAAAACAATAGCTGGTTGCGCACAGTACACAAGCGCTACAGCCAGAAATGATGCTGAAACAGCGGCTTTTGAGCCGCTGTGGCTGCCGTTTGACCACCCGCTGTGGATCGTCTACTCCAGCGGCACTACCGGCCTGCCCAAACCCATCGTGCACGGCCACGGTGGCATGGTGCTGGTGGCGCTGCAGCTCAAGGCTCTGCACAACGACATTGGCTGCAGCTACACCCCCAACAGCTTTGGCGAGCGTTACCACTGGTACAGCTCCACCGGCTGGGTGATGTGGAACGCGCAGTTGAGCGGCCTGTTGTCAGGCACCACCTGTGTCATCTATGACGGCAACCCCGGTGGCAGCAAAGACAAACCCGACTGGGGTGTGTTGTGGCGCTTCGCGGCAGAAACTGGCGTCACCTTCTTCGGTGCGGGTGCCGCGTTTTACGCCAACTGCATGAAGTCCGGCATACGACTGGCCGACTGTGGTGACCTCACCAAAATCCGCGCACTCGGCACCACCGGCTCACCGCTGTCGCCCGAAGTGCAGCAGTGGGGAACGGCGCAGTTTGAAGCCATCGGCACGCCGGATATCTGGTGGAACAACATCTCGGGCGGCACCGACTTCTGCGGCGCTTTTATCGGCGGCAACCGCGAAATGCCCCAGGTGCCAGGCGAGATGCAGTGCCGCATGTTGGGCGCAGCGGTGGAGGCCTGGAACGCGGAAGGCCAGCCGGTGATGGACGAGGTCGGTGAACTGGTCTGCGCTCAGCCCATTCCGTCCATGCCGCTGTACCTGTGGGGTGACAAGGACGGGGCGCGGTACCTGTCCAGCTACTTCGACATGTACCCCGCAGGCCACGGCCGCCAACCCGGCGGGGGCGACGGCCCCGCCAGCATGGGCCCGGTGTGGCGGCACGGCGACTGGATCAAACTCGGCAGTGGAAAACAGGGAGGCACCGGCTGCACCATCTACGGCCGCAGCGACGCCACCATCAACCGCCACGGCCTGCGTATGGGCACCAGCGAGATCTACAGCGCCGTCGAAGCCCTGCCCGAAGTGCTCGACAGCATGGTGGTTGACCTGGAATACCTGGGCCGTGAAAGTTACATGCCCTTGTTCGTGGTGCTGCGCGAAGGCCTGATGCTCGACGACACCATCCGCGAACGCCTGAACCACGCCATCCGCACCGCGCTGTCACCCCGCTTCGTGCCCGACGACATCTTCCAGGTCGCCGAGATTCCGCGCACCCTTACGGGCAAGAAGCAGGAGCTGCCGATTAAAAAGCTGCTGCTCGGCCAGCCGATCGAGAAGGTGGTGAACAAGGACGCCATGGCGAATGCGGGGTGTCTGGATTGGTATGTGGCGTTTGCGGCGG
>JAGOEY010000216.1 GCA_017997515.1 Burkholderiaceae bacterium
ACCAATGGGCGGCGCGGCGGCCGTCGTGGTGCAGCAAGCCACCCCGGTCGGCGGGTGTGACGCTGGCCAGTGTGTGCACCAGGCCTTGCACACTCTGCTCGACCGTGAGTGTTGCAGCGCTGCCGCCCATATCGGTCTGCGTCCAGCCCGGGTCCAGTGCGACCAGGGTGGCACGGGGCCAGGCGGGTTGTGCGGCGGCGACCACCATGTTGAGTGCGGCTTTGCTGACGCGGTAGAGCCAGGCGTCACTGTCAGTCTCGCTGATCAGCGACATCTGGCTGGACAGGAAGGCAAACACACCACTTTCGTCGTCCAGCAGCGGGGCCACCTGCGGCAGTGCCTGCATGGCCCCCAGCACGTTGGTGTGCATGACGCGGTCGAACTGCTCGCGGTTCGGTGGTGTGCGGGCGCCGTTTGCGTCCCACAGGCCCGCGACGTACAACGCGAGCGAAATCTTTTCGCCGTCGAGTTGCCAGGCCAGCCCGCTGACGCTGGCCGGGTTGGCCACGTCCACGGTAAGGGCCTGGGCACCCAGCGCCTGCACGCGGGCGCGACCTGCGTCGTCGCGCACGGTGGCGATCACGCGGTGGCCCGCCTCGCGGTACTGGCGCACCAGCTCAAGGCCAATACCCCGGGACGCGCCGATCACAAGAACAGTGTTCATTTTATTAACCAAATTGGCTTCTAGCGCACATAGGGCGTGCGCATATAGCTATATTGTTTATAGCAACTCAACAGCCAGGGCCGTTGCTTCGCCGCCGCCAATACACAGCGTGGCCACACCACGCTTGAGGCCACGCGCCTGTAACGCATGCACCAGCGTGACCATGATGCGGGCACCACTCGCACCGATGGGGTGGCCGAGCGCACAGGCACCGCCATTGACGTTGACGATGGCGTGGGGGATGGACAGCTCGGCCATCAGCGCCATGGGTACCACGGCGAAGGCTTCGTTGATTTCCCACAAGTCCACGTCCTGCACACTCCAGCCGGTCTTGGCCAACAGCTTTTGCACGGCCCCCACCGGGGCGGTGGCAAACCAGTTGGGGGCCTGGGCGTGGGTGGTGTGGGCGACGATGCGTGCCAGGGGTTTGGCACCCAGTTGTGCGGCGGTGCTAGCGCGGGCCATCACCAGGGCGGCAGCGCCGTCGTTGATGGACGAGCTGCTGGCGGCGGTGATGGTGCCGTCTTTTTTGAACGCGGGTTTGAGGGTGGGGATCTTGTCAAGGCGGGCCTTGCCCGGGCCTTCGTCGATGGACACCACGGTCTCGCCGCTGCGGTTTTTGACTGTGACGGGGGTGATCTCGGCGGCGAATGCGCCGGACGTGGTGGCGGCTTGGGCGCGCTGCACGCTGGCGATGGCAAAAGTGTCCTGCTGCTCGCGGGTGAAGTTGTATTTGGCGGCGCAGTCTTCACCAAAGGTGCCCATGGAGCGACCGGGTTCGTACGCATCTTCCAAGCCGTCGAGCATCATGTGGTCAAAGATGCGGTCGTGGCCCATGCGGTAGCCGCCCCGGCCTTTTTGCAGCAGGTAGGGGGCGTTGGTCATACTTTCCATACCGCCTGCCACCACTACGTCGTGGCTCCCGGCCAGCAGCATGTCGTGCGCGAACATGGCGGCTTTCATGCCCGAGCCACACATTTTGGACAGGGTGACGGCCCCAGCGCTTTGCGGCAGGCCGCCTTTAAACGCCGCCTGGCGCGCGGGGGCTTGGCCTTGGCCTGCCATCAGGCAGTTGCCAAACAGCACTTCACCAACCAGATCAGGGGCGACACCCGCACGTTCGACCGCTGCCTTGATGGCCGCACCGCCGAGGTCGTGGGCGGCCAGCGCCGCGAAGTCGCCCTGGAATGCGCCCATGGGGGTGCGGGCGGCACCGAGGATAACGATGGAATCGGTCATGTTGTCTCCTTGAATAAAGGTGGTGAACTCAGGTCAGCGGCACCGCAGGCGCTGAACCGGTATGGGAAAAGCGCTTTTCGTGCGCGTAGGGGAACACGTCGTGCACATGGCCGGCGGCAATCCGTTCCTTGTGCGCCTGCCAGAAGGCCACATCGAGCAGGTCGGCGTGGTGCTGCATGAAGACTTCGCGCACCGTGGGGTTGCCCAGCAGGAAAGGGGCGAAGGTCTCGGGGAACACGTCTCTCGGGCCGACCGTGTACCAGACCTCGCCGCTCATTTCCTCCTCTTCGTTGCGCGGCGCGGGCACGCGGCGGAATTGGCAATCGGTGAGGTATTCAATCTCGTCATAGTCGTAGAACACCACTTTGCCGTGGCGCGTGACGCCGAAGTTCTTCCACAACATGTCGCCGGGGAAGATGTTGGCGGCGACCAAGTCCTTGATGGCGTTGCCGTATTCAATGACGCTGCGCTCGATCTGCGCCCGCGCAGCAGCACCCGCCGCGCCGGGTTCCTGCAGTGCGTCAAAGGCCTCTTGCAGGTAGATGTTGAGCGGGATCATGCGGCGCTCGATGTAGACGTGTTTGATGATCACCTCCAGCTGGCCGTCGCCATCGCGGTCGCTGATCTCCAGCTGGCTGGGAGCAAATTTCTCCAGCTCGGCGATCAGGGCATCGTCAAAGCGGGCACGCGGAAACGCGACTTCGCTGTACTCCAGCGTGTCGGCCATACGGCCCACACGGTCGTGCTGTTTAACCAGCAGATACTTGCCCTTGATCTGCTCACGCGTGGTGTCTTTGGGCGGTGGATACCAGTCCTTGATGAGCTTGAAGACGTAGGGGAAGGACGGCAGGTCGAACACCAGCATGACCATGCCTTTGATGCCGGGCGCAATCCGAAACTTGTCGCTGGAGTGGCGCTGGTGGTAGAGAAAGTCGCGGTAAAAAAGCGTCTTGCCCTGCTTGGCCAGGCCGAGTGCGTTGTAGATTTCGTTGCGCGGCTTGCGCGGCATCATGCTGCGCAGAAACTGCACATAGGCGCTGGGGATTTCCATGTCCACCATGAAATACGCACGGGCAAAACTGAACAATGCCAACAGGTCATCCTCGCCAAACAGGGCCGCGTCAATCACCAGGGTGCCCGCGTCGCCATACAACACCGGCAAGGCAAACGGCACTTCGTTAAAGCCGTTGATGATCTTGCCCACGATGTAGGCACCCTTGTTGCGAAAGAACAGACCCGACAGCACCTGGAGCTGGAAGTTGGCCCGCAGCTTGAACCCGGCCAGCCGTCTGTTCATCGCCGCCAGCACCCACGCCAGGTCGCGTGGCAGGTCTTCAAACACGCAGCGCAGTTCGAAGTCACCCACCATCTGCTGCAGCACCTCACCCAGGCTGTCGCGGGTGGGGTAGTAGGCGCGATAGGTCGGTTGGGTCACCGACTCGGCGTTTTCGATGTACTCGGTGCTGACAGCCGGGCGGACAAAGATGAAGTCGTTCTGGAAGTAGCTGCGGTGCAGGATCTTGGTGGTGACCGAGTTGAAGAAGGTCTCGGCCAGTTCGGGCTGGTAGTGGTTCACCAGCAGGCCGATGTAGTGGAGCTTGACCTGCTGCCAGACCTCCATGGGGTGTGCCCCCGCCTTGAATTCACGCTCCAGCCGCATCGAACATTCCCGCACCCGCAGGTCGTAGAACTCGATGCGTTCGCGCTGGGCACGCTGCTGGCCGTGCCAGTCTGCCGTCTCGAACCGGTGTTTGGCGCGGGACGATTCGGTGCGAAACAGGCGGTAATGGCGGTTAAAACCATCCATCATCGCCTTGGCAATGCCGTAGGCCAGCGGAGAGT
>JAGOEY010000217.1 GCA_017997515.1 Burkholderiaceae bacterium
CCGTCTCCTTTACCGAAGCCCTGAAATTCTGGTTCAAGCTCGGCTGTATCAGTTTTGGCGGCCCGGCCGGGCAGATTGCCATCATGCACCGCGAGCTGGTGGAGCAAAAACGCTGGATCAGCGAAAAACGCTTCCTTCACGCCCTCAACTACTGCATGCTGCTGCCCGGCCCGGAGGCGCAGCAGCTGGCCACCTACATCGGCTGGCTGCTGCACCGCACCTGGGGCGGCGTGGCGGCGGGCGCGCTGTTTGTGCTGCCGTCGCTGCTGCTGCTGATTGGCCTGAGCTGGGTGTATGTGGTGTTTGGCAGCGTGCCCTGGGTGGCCGGGCTGCTCTATGGCGTCAAGCCTGCGGTGGCGGCGCTGGTGGTGCAGGCGGTGCACCGCATTGGCAGCAAAGTGTTAAAGAAACCCGCCACTGCGCCCGCCCTGTGGGCGGTAGCAGCTACAAGTTTTATAGCAATCTTTGTTTTTGCTGTGCCTTTTCCGGCGATTGTGCTGGGTGCGGCGCTGGTCGGCTGGCTGGGTGCGCGTTATGCGCCGGGGCAGTTCACCGGCGGCGGTGGGCATGGTGCGGCCAAGGCGACTTACGGCCCGGCGCTGATCGACGATGACACCCCTACCCCGGCGCACGCTCGCTTCAGCCAGGCGCGCCTGCTGCAGGTACTTGCGGTGGGTGCCCTGCTGTGGCTGCTCCCTTTTGCCGCGCTGGTGGTGGCATACGGCTGGCACAGCACGTTGGCGACCATGGGCTGGTTTTTCACCAAGGCGGCGCTGCTGACCTTCGGCGGCGCGTATGCGGTGTTGCCTTACCTGTACCAGGGTGGGGTCGACCAGTTTGGCTGGCTCAGTGCCGCGCAGATGATCGACGGCCTGGCGCTGGGTGAGACCACACCCGGCCCGCTGATCATGGTGGTGGCATTTGTGGGTTTTGTGGGTGGCTGGAACAAGGAGGTGCTGGGGCCGGACGCGCTGTTTCTGGGTGCCGCGCTGGCGGCCACGGTGGTGACCTGGTTCACATTTTTGCCCTCGTTTGTCTTCATCCTGGCCGGTGGCCCGCTGGTGGAGAGCACCCACGGCAAGCTGCAGTTCACCGCGCCGCTGACAGCCATCACGGCGGCGGTGGTGGGGGTGATTGCCAATTTAGCTCTGTTTTTTATAGCACATATCGCAATCAGGACGGGCGCTAGCGGCCCATTTCTTTCACAAATCGACTGGGCAGCCCTGTTGCTGGCGCTGGTGGCGGGTGTGGCGCTGATACGCTTCAAAACAGGCGTTATCACCGTGATCGTGTTGTGTGCGTTGGCAGGCTGGGGGCTCAAAACCGTGGGTTGGGCGTCATTCAGTTGAATTCCTGCAAAATCCGGCCATGACCAAACGCACAGTTTTCTTCATCTCCGACGGCACCGGTATCACGGCCGAGACCTTTGGCAATGCCATCCTGGCGCAGTTCGAGATGGAGCCTCGCCACGTCCGACTGCCCTTCATCGACACCGTGGACAAGGCGCACCAGGTGGTGCGCCAGATCAACCACACGGCTGAAGTGGAAGGCCGGCGACCCATCGTCTTCACCACACTGGTGAACATGGAAGTGCTCCGCGTCATCACAGAACATTGCAAAGGCATGCTGCTGGACATGTTTGGCACCTTCGTGAACCCACTGGAAGCCGAGCTGGGCATCAAGTCCAACCACCGCATTGGCCGCTTCAGCGACGTCAGCAAAAGCAAGGCCTACGATGCACGGATCGAGGCCATCAACTTCAGCCTGGAACACGACGACGGCCAGACGCACCGTGACCTGTCGCAGGCCGACGTGATCCTGATCGGCGTCAGCCGCAGCGGCAAAACCCCCACCGCCCTGTACCTGGCGATGCAGTACGGCCTCAAAGCCGCCAACTACCCGCTGATCCCCGAAGACTTCGAGCGCCGCCAGCTGCCACCCGCGCTGGTGGAACACCGCAAGAAGATTTTTGGCCTGTCGATCCAGCCCGAACGCCTGAGCGAGATCCGCAACGAGCGGCGGCCCGACTCGCGTTACGCGAGCCTGCAGAACTGCCGGCTGGAGGTGTCCGAAGCCGAAGCCATGATGCGCCGCTCCGGCATCCGCTGGCTCAGCACCACCACCAAATCGATCGAAGAGATTGCTACCACCATCCTGCAGGAAATCCAGCCGTACCGGCTGACCTACTGATTGCTATGGATTTGCTAGCTCTCCACGCACAGGGGCATCACCCGGCGCCACTTTCAGACGCAGGACTCTAAAATCGCCTGCACTCCCCGAAGCCCCGGCAAAAACTGCTACCGTGCGGGACTAGGAGTCTGCGCGGCAGAAGGCGTCGATAGCGAAAATGAGCCCCAGCGAGGACAGTTTTCGCCGGATTCGCAGGCCCATAGCCCCGCTATGGGTCAAGAAGACGGTGAAAAATGGACCGCTGCGGCACATTTGCAGCAGACGTTCCTTCTGCCGCGCAGGCTCCCAGGATCGTTTTCCCCACAAGCATAAGCACCGAGACAAACACACCACCATGGCATCTACCGCACCCGACTCTGCTTCGCCATCGGCCCCCACCGTCCCCCCCCCCAATCTGTTTCTGCTGGCGCTGGAATTTCGGGCCCCCTGGGAGATGGGCTCGATGCTCTTGTCCTGGCCGCTGCTGCAGCGTGCACCCGAGGGTGACGGCCACGCCGTCATCGTGTTCCCGGGCCTGAGCGCCGGGGACGCCACCACGGTGCCCATGCGCCAATTCCTGCGTGGACGGGGTTACGACGTGCAGGGCTGGAAACAGGGCCTGAACCTGGGCCCACGTGACGGCGTGCTGGACGCCGCCAAACAGCAACTGGCCGACGCCTATGCTGCGACAGGCCGCAAGGTCAGCCTGGTCGGCTGGAGCCTGGGGGGGGTGTACGCCCGCGAACTGGCCAAGGAAATGCCCGACAAGGTGCGCTGCGCCATCACCCTGGGCACACCGTTCTCCGGCTCGCCCCGCTCCACCAACGCTTGGCGCTTCTACCAGATGGCCAGCGGCCGTAATGTGGAACGCGAGGTTGAAAACTACCACCTGGCCGAGGCCCCACCCGTGCCCACCACCAGCATCTACACCCGCACCGACGGTGTGGTGGCCTGGAAAGGCAGCATCCAGGCCCCCACCGCCAGCCAGCCGCAGACCGAAAACATCGAGGTCATCGCCAGCCACATCGGTATTGGCGTGAACCCCTCCGCCATGTGGGCCCTGGCCGACCGCCTGGCCCAGCCCGAAGGCCAATGGCAACCCTTCCGCCGCCCGCGTTTGCTGGGTGCGCAGCATCTGGTGTTCCCCGACCCGCTGCGCTGAAAACGCCTCGCCCACAAAAACAAAGCGCCTGCAGTGTTGCCACTGCAGGCGCTTTGTTTTTGATAGCACCCTGCGCCCGTCAGCGGGGCGCAGGAGGCCTTTTTTATCCTAAAAAGACTTATTTCTTGTACGCAGCGATGCCATCCAGGATTTCCTTGTGCGCGGATTCGATACCTTCCCAGCCCAGCACCTTGACCCACTTGCCGGCTTCGAGGTCTTTGTAGTGCTCGAAGAAGTGGCTGATGGCCTTCAGGCGCATCTGGTTCACGTCTTCCACTTTCTTCCAGTGGCTGTAGATGGGCAGGATTTTGTCGGTGGGCACAGCCAGCACCTTGCCGTCCACGCCGGCTTCGTCTTCCATCATCAAAATGCCGAGGGCGCGGCAGGTCACCACCACGCCGG
>JAGOEY010000218.1 GCA_017997515.1 Burkholderiaceae bacterium
CTGCAAGAGGGCATCAACGAAGCCGGTGGTATGTCCAGCTGGATCGCTGCCGCCACGTCGTACTCGACCAGCAACCGCATCATGGTGCCGTTCTACGTGTACTACTCGATGTTCGGCTTCCAGCGCATTGGTGACCTGGCCTGGGCGGCCGGTGACATGCAAGCGCGTGGCTTCCTGCTGGGTGGCACGTCGGGCCGCACCACGCTGAATGGTGAAGGCCTGCAGCACGAAGACGGCCACAGCCACATCCTGGCCAACACCATCCCCAACTGCATCAGCTACGACCCGACCTTCGCACACGAAGTGGGTGTCATCCTGCACCACGGCCTGAAACGCATGGTGGAGAAGCAGGACAACGTCTTCTACTACCTGACCCTGCTGAACGAAAACTACGCCATGCCCGGCCTCACCGCTGGCACCGAAGAGCAGATCATCAAGGGTATGTACCTGTGCAAGCCCGCTGCCAACGGCAAGGGTGCCGTGCAACTGCTGGGCTCGGGCACCATCCTGCGCGAATCCATTGCGGCACAAGAGCTGCTCGAAAAAGACTGGGGCATCGCCGCCAACGTCTGGAGCTGCCCGAGCTTCAACGAACTGACCCGCGACGGCCAGGACGCCGAGCGTTTCAACCTGCTGCACCCGCTGGAAACACCGCGTGTCTCCTTTGTCGGCCAGCAGCTGGCAGCCCACGGTGGCCCAGTGGTCGCATCGACCGACTACATGAAGGCCTATGCCGAGCAGATCCGTCCGTTCATTCCCAAGGGCCGTACCTTCAAGGTGCTGGGCACCGACGGCTTTGGCCGCAGCGACTTCCGCAGCAAGCTGCGTGAGCACTTCGAGATCAACCGCCACTACATCGTGCTGGCGACCCTGAAGGCGCTGAGCGAAGAGGGCACCGTGCCAGCGGCCAAGGTGGCCGAGGCGATCACGAAGTACGGCATCCAGGCCGACAAGATCAACCCGCTGTACGCATGATCCGGCAGGAGACACAAAAATGGCATTGCTAGAAATCAACGTTCCCGACATCGGCGACTTCGACGAGGTCACCGTCATCGAACTGATGGTCAAACCCGGCGACACGGTCAAGGCCGAGCAGTCGCTGATCACCGTCGAATCCGACAAGGCCTCGATGGAAATTCCGTCCAGCGCCGGTGGTGTGGTCAAAGAACTGAAAGTCGCCCTGGGCGACAAGGTCAAGCAGGGCTCCCTGGTGCTGGTGCTGGAAGTGGCCGGTGAAGCCGTCGCAGCCCCTGTTGCAGAGCCAAAACAGGCTGCAGCGCCCGCTGCACCTGCGCAAGCAGCTACCAATACCGTAGCGGCTGCGCCTGCCGCCGCCAGCGGCCCGGTCGAAGTGCGTGTGCCCGATATCGGCGACTTCAAGGACGTGGCCGTCATCGAGCTGCTGGTCAAGGTGGGTGACACCGTGAAGCCAGAGCAGTCGCTGATCACCGTCGAGTCCGATAAAGCCTCGATGGAAATCCCGTCCAGCACCGGTGGTGTGGTCAAGGAGATCCGCGTCAAGCTGGGCGACAAGATGAACATCGGCGACGTGGTGCTGGTGCTGGAAGGCAGCACGGCATCCGCTGCTGCTGCGCCTGTCGCCAGCGCGCCCGCGCCGGCTGCTGCCGCGCCCGCCGCCGCACCTGCTGCTGTGGCTTCGGCCCCTGCCGCGCCCGCTGCGGCTGCCAACGTGCCCGCCCACAACCCCACCGTGGCCCCCACCGGCCAGTTGCCCCACGCCTCGCCTTCGGTGCGCAAGTTCGCCCGCGAGCTGGGTGTGCCGCTGGACGAAGTCAAAGGCAGCGGCCTCAAGGGCCGTATCACCGAGTCCGACATCCAGGGCTTCACCAAGTCCGTCATGGCCGGCACCGCGCAGACCAAGGCCCAGGCGGCCAAGGCACCTGCAGCGGCTGCAGGTGGTGGCGACGGTGCAGGCTTGGGCCTGATCCCCTGGCCGAAGGTGGACTTCACCAAGTTCGGCCCGGTCGAACGCAAGGAAATGTCGCGCATCAAGAAGATCAGCGGTGCCAACCTGCTGCGCAACGCGATCATGATTCCGGCCGTCACCAACCATGACGATGCCGACATCACCGACCTCGAAGCCTTCCGCGTGTTGACCAATGCCGAGAACGCCAAGGCCAAGAGCGACGTCAAGGTCACCATGCTCGCTTTCCTCATCAAGGCCTGCGTGGCCGCGCTGAAGAAGTACCCCGAGTTCAACAGCTCGCTCGACGGCGACGCGCTGATCTACAAGCAGTACTACCACATCGGTTTTGCGGCGGACACGCCGAACGGCCTGATGGTGCCGGTCATCAAAGACGCCGACAAAAAAGGCATCTTCCAGATCAGCACCGAGATGGGTGAACTGGCCAAAAAGGCCCGCGACGGCAAACTCAGCCCGGCCGAAATGTCGGGTGCATGTTTCACCATCTCCAGCCTGGGCGGTATTGGCGGGCGTTACTTCACGCCCATCATCAACGCGCCTGAAGTGGCCATCCTCGGCGTGTGTAAGAGCACCATGGAGCCCGTGTGGGACGGCAAGGCCTTCCAGCCACGCCTGATGCTGCCCCTGAGCCTGACCTGGGACCACCGCGTGATCGACGGCGCTGCTGCCGCCCGCTTCAACGTGTACCTGGGCCAGATCCTGGGCGACTTCCGCCGCGTGTTGCTCTGACTGGAGACATCCCATGAGTGTGATTGACATCAAAGTGCCGGACATCGGCGATTTTTCCGAAGTGACCGTGATCGAGCTGCTGGTCAAACCCGGCGACACCATCAAGGCCGAGCAGTCGCTCATCACCGTCGAGTCCGACAAGGCGTCGATGGAAATCCCGTCGTCGCATGCGGGTGTGGTGAAGGCGCTCACCGTGAAGCTCGGTGACAAGGTGGCTGAAGGTTCGGTGGTGCTGTCGCTGGAAGTGGCGGAGGGTGCTGCCGCACCCGTTGCTCCTGCCGCTGCAGCCCCGGCTTCAGAGCCAAAACAGGCTCCAGCGCCCGCTGCACCTGCGCAAGCAGCTACTACATCAATAGCATCGAGCTACGCCGGCACGGTGGACGCCGAATACGACGTGGTCGTGCTGGGCGGTGGCCCCGGTGGTTATTCCGCCGCCTTCCGCGCGGCCGACCTGGGCCTTAAAGTGGCTGTGGTCGAGCGTTACACCACGCTGGGTGGCGTCTGCCTGAACGTCGGTTGTATCCCGTCCAAAGCCCTACTGCACGTCGCCGCCGTGATGGACGAGGTGAGCCATATGGCCGCACTGGGTGTGGACTTTGGTGCCCCCACCGTGGACATCAACAAGCTGCGCACCCACAAAGAAAAAGTCATCGGCAAACTCACTGGTGGCCTGGCCATGATGGCCAAGATGCGCAAGGTGACGGTGCTGCGCGGCTACGGCAGCTTCGTCAGTGCCAACCACATCGAAGTGGAAGAAACCACCGGCACCGCGCAGGAAAAGACGGGCAAAAAGTCCGTGGTGGCCTTCAAGAACGCCATCATCGCCGCCGGCAGCCAGGCCGTGCGTTTGCCCTTCATGCCCAACGACCCGCGTGTGGTGGACAGCACTGGCGCACTGGCGCTGAAAGAAGTGCCCAAGCGCATGTTGATCCTCGGCGGCGGCATCATCGGCCTGGAAATGGGCACGGTGTACAGCACGCTGGGCGCGCGCCTGGACGTGGTCGAAATGATGGACGGCCTGATGCAGGGCGCTGACCGCGACCTGGTCAAAAT
>JAGOEY010000220.1 GCA_017997515.1 Burkholderiaceae bacterium
GTGCGATGGCCCGCACCCTGTTTGTCTACGACGAAACACAGGGCGAGTTACGGCTGCTCACCGGGCGCGTGCAGAGCCGTGCCGATGACACGGCCGAGCAGGCCTTTGTTGCCGTACAGGAGCGCGCCCCCGTCGCGGTTGCTGTGGTGGCCGAGGAGGCGGCTTTGCCTGCACCGCCGGTGCCAGAGTCCTCGCCCATCCTGGCGGCAGTGGACCTGGAAGAAGACGACCTGGTGGACGTGTTCCTGGAAGAGGCCCGCGAAGTGGTCGCAAATGGGCTGGTGTGTGTGGATGCCCTGACCGCACAACCAGCCGACCTGTCCGAACAAACCACCCTGCGCCGGGTGTTCCACACACTCAAAGGCAGCGCGCGCATGGTGGGCCTGTCCGAGTTTGGCGAAGCAGCCTGGTCCATGGAGCAGCTGCTGAATGCCTGGCTGGCAGATCAAAAACCCATGGAGCAGCCGCTGCTGCTGCTGTGTGGTGACGCGCTGCGCGGCTTTGGGCTGTGGGCCGAAGACATTGAAGAAGGGGACGCAGAGAACTGGGAAGCCCAGGCGTTCCGTATTTCGGCCGACGCGCTGCGGCTGGACCAGCAGCATGTGGCGCTCACCCTGCCACGCGGGCGGGCTTACACCGGTGCGTTCGAGCTGCCCGACATGCCCGACGTGCCGTCGCGTGCCACGGCCATTGCCGACCTGCCGGACGACGACGCGTTGCTGGCCCACCTGCCACCGTCTGCGTTTGCACAGACCGACTTTGCCGCACATGCCCCGGCACCCGCGGACGCATTTGAAATCACCCGCCCGGCCTCGTTGGTCGAGCTGGCGGCCATGGGGTTTGCCATGGCACCTCCCGCCCCGGAACCCGCTGCCGCGCCGTTGCCAGAGCTGCCCGCCGAGCCTGCCCTGGTGTCTGCCGATGTGGCCACGGACTTTGAAGATACGAACTTCCTGTCGGACCCGCTGCACCAGATGGAAGTGGTCGAGGCCGCAGAACCTGTGTTTCTGGACGAATTCGTGGACCTGGGCTTCACGGCCGCACCCGACGCAGCGCCCGTGTCTGTGGATGAGATTTTTGCGCCCGTCGCGCCAGTGGAAGAGCCGGTGGTGGTGGATGCTGGTGTGTATGAACAGGCCGTTTCCGAGCCTGCGCCTGAACCCGAACCTGCGGCTGAACCCGAACCCGAACCTGCGCTCCAGGACGCGCTGGTTGAGGCCCCGGAGCCCGGAACCGAAGTGGTGGCCGACCCGGTCACCAGCGCAGAAGACCTGGTCAAGGTGATTGGCCCGCTGCGGATTGGCATCCCTCTGTACAACGTGTACCTGAACGAAGCCGACGAATGGTCGCGCCGTTTGCAGATGGACCTGGCCGAATGGTCGCTGGAGCTGCACCAGCCGGTGCCCGAAACGGCAGTGGCCATGGCGCACTCGATGGCCGGCAGTTCGGCCACGGTGGGCTTCCTGGCGTTGTCCGAACTGGCCCGTTTGCTGGAGCACACCCTGCAGCATGTGCAGCTGCAATCGGCCTACGGCACACCCGAGCAGGCGCGCACCTTCTGTGATGCTGCGGAAGACATCCGCCGCTTGTTGCACCAGTTCGCCGCCGGTTTCCTGAAAGACCCGAACCCGGTCACCCTGCAGGCGCTGCGTGACATTCTGGCGTCCGATGTCGGTGTGTCGCTGGCCCCGGCCTACGACGCATCGGAAGTAGCGGAAGTGGTTGACATGGCCGCAGTGGAGGTTGTTTTTGAAGAAAATCAGCCTCCAGCGCCCGAAGTAAGTGCGCAGCCAGCTATCGAAAATGTAGCAAGCATGCTGTTGCCACTCCACGCCCAGGCGATGCCGGTGGTGGCCAACATCGACGACGACATCGATGCTGTGGACGTGATCGACCCCGATCTGTTCCCCATCTTCGAAGAAGAAGCCATCGAGTTGTTACCCCGCCTGGGTGGTGCATTGCGCCAGTGGGCGGCGCGGCCCGACAACAGCAGTGCCCGCCACGAAGCGCTGCGCACCTTGCACACACTCAAAGGCAGCTCGCGTTTGGCGGGTGCCATGCGCCTGGGCGAACTGGCGCACCGGCTGGAGTCGGCCATTGAGCGGCTCGACTCCGAAAACCTGCAGGTTGCGCAGGTCGAGCCTTTGCTTGCCAGCTTCGACGGCCTGCAGGACAACTTCGATGCGCTGCGTGTGCTGAGTGAACAGGTGCAGGACACCGTTGTGGCTGCGCCGCAGCCCAGTGTGGCGGCCAAGGAGGGGGTGCCAGCACCTGCCGTGGTGGTACCCCTGGTGCCTGCGGCATCGGGACACACACCGGCCCCCGCTGCTGCGGCAGCGGCCAAGCTGTTCCTGCCCACCACACCGCCCATGGCCCCGTTGCGCCCGGCGGCCAACCAGTCGGTGCGGGTGCGTGCGGCACTGCTCGACCGCCTGGTCAACCAGGTGGGCGAAGTGATGATCACGCGGTCGCGCCTGGACGTGCGGCTGGGCCAGATGCGGGGCGCCTTGGGCGACCTGTCGGGCAACCTGGACCGTTTGCGCCAGCAGCTGCGCGACATCGAGGTGCAGGCCGAATCCCAGATGCAGTCGCGTCTGGCGCAGGCCAAAGACTCCGACGCCGCATTCGACCCGCTCGAATTCGACCGCTTCACCCGCGTGCAGGAACTGACCCGCATGATGGCCGAGTCGGTCAACGACGTGGCCACCGTGCAACGCGGCCTGCAGCGCACGCTGGAAGGCACCGAGGACGACCTGATCGCCCAGGGCCGCCAGGCCCGTGAACTGCAGCGTGACCTGCTGCGTACACGGATGGTGGAGTTTGAAGGCATCGCCGAACGCCTGTACGCCGTGGTGCGCCAGGCCGCGAAGGAAACCGGCAAACAGATCACGCTGGACATCACCGGCGGTTCGATCGAGATGGACCGGGGTGTGCTCGACCGCATGACCCCTGCCTTCGAACACCTGCTGCGCAACGCCGTGGTGCACGGCATCGAAGACGCCGCCCATCGCACTGCGCTGGGCAAACCCGGCGCGGGCAGCATCACCATTGGGCTGCAGCAGGAAGGCAACGACGTGTCCGTCACGTTCCGCGACGACGGCCGGGGCCTCGACATTCCGGCGATCCGCAGCAAGGCGCAGGCCCTGGGGCTGATCACGGACGACGCCTACCTCACCGAAACCGATGCCGCCACCCTGATCTTCCAGGCCGGGTTCACCACCGCCACCCAGGTGACGGAGCTGGCCGGGCGTGGCATCGGTATGGACGTGGTGCGCGCCGAAGTGCAGGCCCTGGGTGGCCGCATCGAAACGGCAACGGGTGTGGGGCAAGGCACGGCATTCACCATGGTGCTGCCGCTGACCACAGCCGTGACCCACGTGGTGATGATGCGCTCGGGTGCCTTGTCGATTGGTGTGCCGGCCAGTGTGGTCGAGATCGTGCGGCGCACCCCCGCCGATGAGGTGGAGCGGGCCTACCAAACCGGTGTGTTCCGCCTGGGTGAAGAAGACATTCCATTCTTCTGGTCCGGTGCGCTGCTGCAGGCGTCGGCCCGCAGCGTGGAACCTGTCACCAAGAACCGCCCGGTGGTGATCTTGCGCAGTGCGGCCCAGCGTGTGGCCATCCACGTGGATGAAGTGCTGGGCAACCAGGAAGTGGTGGTGAAGAACCTCGGGCCCCAGCTGTCCCGTCTGCCGGGTCTTGCCGGTATGTCGGTGC
>JAGOEY010000219.1 GCA_017997515.1 Burkholderiaceae bacterium
CTGGGCTTCATGGCCGGGGTCAGGTCGCTCAGGTACATGTCGGTCGTCAGGCGCGCAATGTCGTACTTGGCGTACAGCGCATGCAAATGCTGGCACAGGTCGGCCAGACCCATCTTTTCGTAGCGCGGGTGCTTTTTGCAGAACTCGGGCAGGATGCGCCACATCGGCTGGTTCTTGTCGTAGTCGTCCTTGAACTGCTGCAACGCGGTCAACATGCTGTTCCAGCGGCCCTTGGTGATGCCGATGGTGAACATGATGAAGAAGCTGTACAGGCCGGTCTTCTCGACCACCACGCCGTGTTCGGCCAGGAACTTGGTGACGATGCTGGCGGGAATGCCGGTCTTGGCAAACTTGCCGTTCAGGTCCATGCCGGGCGTGACGATGGTGGACTTGATCGGGTCCAGCATGTTGAAGCCGGTGGCCATCTTGCCAAAGCCATGCCAGTTGGCTTTGGCATTGCTCTTGGATTCACCCTTGATGATCCAGTCGGACGAGCGGCCAATGCCCTCCTCCACCAGCTTGTCCGGGCCCCAGACCTTGAACCACCAGTCGTCGCCATACTCTTCGTCCACCTTGCGCATGGCGCGGCGGAAGTCGAGTGCTTCGGCAATACTTTCTTCCACCAGCGCGGTGCCGCCGGGCGGCTCCATCATGGCAGCGGCCACGTCGCAGCTGGCAATGATGCTGTACTGCGGGCTGGTGCTGGTGTGCATCAGGTACGCCTCGTTGAAGAGGTGCCGGTCCAGCTTGTTGCTTTGTGAGTCCTGCACCAGCACATGGCTGGCCTGGCTGATACCGGCCAGCAGCTTGTGGATGGACTGTGTGGAGTACACCACCGCATGTTTGGGGCGGATGCGCTTCTTGCCCATGGCGTGGTAGGTGCCATAAAACGGGTGGAACGCCGCGTGGGGCAACCAGGCTTCGTCGAAGTGCAGGTTTTCCACGTAACCATCGAGCATGGTCTTGATGGTTTCGGTGTTGTACAGAACACCGTCGTAGGTGCTTTGTGTCAACGTCAAAATGCGCGGCTTCACCTTGTCGGCGTCCACCCCTTTGAGCAGCGGATTGGCGCGAATCTTGGCCTTGATGGCCTCGGGTTCAAACTCGCTCTTGGGGATGGGCCCGATGATGCCGAAGTGGTTACGTGTCGGCTTCAGGAACACGGGGATCGCCCCGGTCATGATGATGGCGTGTAGGTTCGACTTGTGGCAGTTGCGGTCCACCACCACCACGTCCCCCGGTGCCACGGCGTGGTGCCAGACGATCTTGTTCGACGTGCTGGTGCCGTTGGTCACAAAGAAGCAGTGGTCAGCGTTGAAGATACGCGCGGCGTTGCGTTCGCTCTCGCCAATCGCGCCGTTGTGGTCCAGCAACTGGCCCAGCTCTTCCACGGCGTTACACACGTCGGCGCGCAGCATGTTTTCACCGTAGAACTGGTGGTACATCTGGCCCACGGGGCTTTTCAGGAAGGCAACGCCGCCGGAGTGGCCAGGGCAATGCCATGAGTACGAACCGTCTTCGGCGTAGTCCAGCAGGGCCTTGAAGAACGGCGGCTGCACCCCTTCGAGGTAACTTTTGGCCTCACGGATGATGTGGCGCGCCACAAATTCCGGGGTGTCCTCGAACATATGGATGAACCCATGCAGCTCGCGCAGGATGTCGTTGGGCAGGTGGCGCGAGGTTTTGGTTTCGCCATAGATATAGATCGGCACGTCTGCGTTCTTGCGGCGCACTTCTTCGATGAAGGCGCGCAGGCCCAGCACCACCGGGTCCGTGTCCGGGCCTTCGGTGAATTCCTCGTCGTCGATGGACAGGATGAACGCACTGGCCCGGCTTTGCTGCTGGGCGAACTGCGACAGGTCGCCGTAGCTGGTCACGCCCAGGATCTCGAAACCCTCGGTCTCGATGGCCTGCGCCAGGGCGCGGATGCCCAGCCCGGAGGTGTTCTCGGAGCGGAAATCCTCGTCGATGATGACGATGGGAAAACGAAACTTCATGCGGCTCTCCGTGCCGGCGGGGTCCACCGGGCAAAAATCAAAACAGGCGCGAAGTGTAAGGAATAAAGATGAACACACCGCGTCTGCTGCCTTTTTTGACCCAGAATGTGGTGCAAGAAACACATCAGGAGGCGATATGGCCTATATGTCACAGGCAAGCTTGTGGTGGGGACTGGCAGGCGCGGCGGTCATCGTCCAGTTGCTCACCGGCACCTTCCATTTTTTGATGCTGGCCGCCGCACTGGCAGCGGGCGCAGTCACAGCCCAGTTGGGCGGCAGCTTTGTGCTGCAAATCCTGGCCGCCGCCGTGGTGGGCGGTGGTGCCGTGGTGGCCTGGTACCTGGCCCGCCGTGGCCGCCCGGCCGACCTGCCCGCCGCCGCCAACCGCGACGTCCACATGGACATTGGCGAAACCGTGCAGATCGACACCTGGAATGTGGACGGCACGGCCAACACGTTCTACCGGGGTGCCAACTGGCTGGTCATCCACCGCCCGGGCGCAATACCTTCGGCAGGTTTACACCGCGTGGCCGAAGTGATTGGCAGCCGCCTGCTGGTGGACAAAATTTAACACCCACTCTGCCCTTTTATTGACTGGAACTGGAGACAACGCATTGGAACTCAGCATCGCACTCGTCATCCTCGTGATTGCCGTCATCTTCATGGCGCAATCGATCAAGGTCGTCCCGCAGCAACACGCCTGGGTGGTGGAACGCCTGGGCAAGTACCACGCCACCCTTACGCCGGGGCTGAACTTTCTGATCCCGTTTGTTGACAGCGTGGCCTACAAACACAGCCTGAAAGAAATCCCGCTGGACGTGCCCAGCCAAGTCTGTATTACCCGCGACAACACCCAACTGCAGGTGGACGGCATCCTGTACTTCCAGGTGACCGACCCCATGCGCGCCAGTTACGGTTCGTCCAACTACATCCTCGCTGTGACCCAGTTGGCGCAAACATCCCTGCGCAGTGTGATCGGCAAGCTCGAGCTGGACAAAACCTTTGAAGAGCGCGACATCATCAACGCCCAGATCGTGGCCGCCATCGACCAAGCCGCGCTGAACTGGGGCGTGAAGGTGCTGCGTTATGAAATCAAGGACCTGACCCCACCGAAGGAAATCCTGCACGCCATGCAGGCACAGATCACAGCCGAACGCGAAAAACGCGCCTTGATTGCCGCGTCCGAAGGCCGCCGCCAGGAACAGATCAACATCGCCACCGGTGAGCGCGAGGCATTTATTGCCCGTTCCGAAGGCGAAAAACAGGCCGCCATCAACGAAGCCCAGGGCGAAGCCGCCTCCATCACCGCCGTGGCCGAAGCCACGGCCCTGGCCATCGAGCGTGTTGCAGCAGCCATCCGCCAGCCGGGGGGCGAACAGGCGGTGCAGCTGAAGGTGGCAGAAAAAGCGGTTGAGGCTTACGGCAAAGTAGCGGCCGACGCCACCACCACCTTGATCGTGCCCAGCAACATGAGCGAAGTTTCCGCCCTGATCGGCTCGGCCATGAAGATGGTGCAGGCAGTTCAGCCACCGGTTGTGGGACGTTAAACCGCTCAAGTTTCTGCAGAGCGCTGCTCCATCGCCCCGAAAGTGGCCTTTTGCACTGCTACAATAGCGGGCTCAGGAACGGTGGATGAGTGGTTTAAGTCGCACGCCTGGAAAGCGTGTGAGGGTTAATAGCCCTCCGCGGGTTCGAATCCCGCCTGTTCCGCCACTTACAA
>JAGOEY010000221.1 GCA_017997515.1 Burkholderiaceae bacterium
CGCGGTAGCTCCGCAACACACTTGGCGCAACTGCGTCAAAATCATGCCCATGAACGCGCTCAACATTGCCGAATACACCCAGACCCTTGGTTTGCAAGCAAAACAGGCCTCCGCGCTTATGGCGCGGGCGGATGCTGCTACCAAAAACAAAGCACTGAAGGCGCTGGCCCGCCTGCTGCGCGAGAACACCGCCGCACTGCAGGTGGACAACACCCGTGACATCGAACGCGCCACGGCCGCTGGCCTGGCTGCGCCGATGGTCGACCGCCTCAAACTCAGCCCCAAGGTGCTGGAGACCTGCGCCCAGGGCTGCGAGCAGCTTGCGGCCATGCCCGAGATCATTGGGGAAGTCAGTGGCCTGAAGCAGCAACCCAGCGGAATCCGCGTGGGCCAGATGCGTGTGCCGCTGGGTGTGTTTGGCATGATTTTCGAGAGCCGCCCGAATGTGACCATCGAGGCCGCCAGCCTGTCCATCAAGAGCGGCAACGCCTGTATCTTGCGTGGTGGCTCCGAGGCCATCGAGTCGAACAAAGCCTTGGCGCGCCTGGTGCAACAGGCGCTGGCCGAAGCGGGCCTGCCCGCCGACGCGGTGCAGCTGGTGCAGACCACCGACCGCGAGGTGGTGGGCCAGCTCATCACCATGCCGCAGTATGTGGACGTGATCATTCCGCGCGGCGGCAAGGGGCTGATCGAACGTATCAGCCGCGATGCACGGGTGCCAGTCATCAAACACCTGGACGGCAACTGCCATGTGTATGTGGACGACCCCTGTGACATCGCCATGGCCGTGACGGTGGCCGACAACGCCAAAACCAACAAGTACAGCCCTTGCAACGCCGCCGAAGGCCTGCTGGTGGCGCGCGGCGTGGCCGAGGCGTTTTTGCCCAAGATTGCCGCCATTTATGCCGCCAAAGGGGTGGAAATGCGGTGTGATCCGGCTGCGGCGCTTATCCTGCGTGCGCAATCAGCTATTCATTCAGTAGCAAATATTGTGGACGCCACCGAACAGGACTGGTCCGAGGAATACCTGGCAGCCGTCATCAGCATCAAGGTGGTGGCGGGTGTGGACGAGGCGATTGCGCACATCAACCGCTACAGCAGCCACCACACCGACGCGATCCTGACCACCAACCACATCCATGCCCAGCGTTTCCTGCGCGAGGTGGATTCGGCCAGCGTGATGGTGAACGCCAGCACCCGTTTTGCCGATGGCTTCGAATTTGGCCTGGGTGCCGAAATCGGCATCAGCACCGACAAGTTCCACGCGCGTGGGCCGGTCGGGCTCGAGGGGCTGACCTCGCTCAAGTACGTGGTGCTCGGACAGGGCGAAGTACGCAACTGAGATCGCTGCACAACCAGCGGGCTTGCGCTGATTGACGCGCACGACGTCTGTGCGGATCATTCCACCGTGAAAATCATCATCCTTGGGGCGGGCCGCGTGGGCCAGAGTGTGGCCGACAGCCTGGTGTCGGAGCGCAACGACATCACCGTCATCGACACCGACGCGGCACGGCTGCGTGACCTGGAGTCGCGGTTTGATCTGCGGGGTGTGGTGGGCAGCGGCATCGAGCCCGCCGTGCTGGCCGAGGCGGGGGCGAAGGACACCGACCTGCTTATCGCCTGTGCCGCGCAGGACGAAACCAACCTGGTCTGCTGCAAGATCGCGCAGCTGCTGTTCAACATCCCGACACGTATCGCCCGGGTGCGCTCCCGGGGTTTCCACTTCGACGAACGCCTGGCCGGGCCGGACGGTTTTGCGGTGAGCCGCACCATCTGCCCCGAAGAGTCGCTCACGCGTTACATCGGCAAACTCATCGACTACCCCGAAGCCATGCAGGTGCGCGAGTTTGCGGGGGGGCGCGCGTGCCTGGTGTCGGTGCGGGCGCGGGCCGGTGCACCGATGGTGAGCCACACCATCTGCGAGCTGCGTGAAAGCTCGCCCGACGCCGACATGCGGCTGGTGGCCATTTACCGGCGGCTCCCGGACGAGCCCGACCGGTTTATCGCCTGCGACGGCAACACCCGCATTGAGCCGGGGGATGAAGTTTTTGTGCTGGCGGCCACCCACCACATTGCCCATGTGCTGACCGCGTTACACCGGCGTGACGCCCAGCCCAGCAAACCCGTGCGCCGCATCATGATTGCGGGCGGCGGGCAGGTGGGCCTGCGGCTGGCGCGCCAGATCAGCAAGGAGCCGGGGCGTTTTCACGTCAAGATCATCGAAGGCGACGCGGAGCGCTGTGTGGCGCTGGCGTCGGAGTTGCCGTCGGACGTGCTGGTGTTGCAAGGCGACGCGACAGACGAAAGTTTGCTGGGCGAGGAAAGTGTGGAAGAGACCGACCTCTTCCTGGCGCTGACCGACGACGACGAGAACAACATCATGTCCTGCCTGCTGGCCAAACGCATGGGTGCCAGCCGGGTGCTGGCGCTGATCAACCGGCGCAGTTATGCCGACCTGATGCACGGCACCCAGATCGACATTGCGCTGTCACCGGCGCAGGCCATGCTCGGTGAATTGCTGGCTTTTGTGCGCCAGGGCGACGTGCAGGCCGTGCACAGCCTGCGCCGCGGTGTGGCCGAGGCGCTGGAGATTGTGGCGCGTGGCGACCGCAAGAGTTCACGTGTAGTGGGCCGCAAGGTGAGTGAGCTGCAACTGCCGCGTGAAGTGCATATTGGCCTGATCGTGCGCGGTTTGCCGGAGCTGCCGGGCACCCCCACGGAAGGGCTGCCCGAGCCCGAGGTGATCATTCCGCGCAGCGCAACTGTCATCGAGAGCAACGACCATGTGGTTTTTTTCCTGCCGCACAAGCGCCTGGTGCGTGATGTGGAAAAACTCTTCCGCGTGAGCGCCACCTTTTTCTGACTTGGAACCAGCGAGTACGCCATGGTGGACATGTTTCCGGTGTTGCGGGTGCTGGGCATCCTGATCATGGTGTTTGCGCTGACGATGGGGTTGCCGTTGTCAGTGTCCTGGTTCTTGCAGGACGGGGTATGGCAGGTGTACCCGCTGGCCATGTTGTGCACCTTGGCATTTGGTTTTGGGCTGTGGTCCAGCATGCGCCTGTTCCGGCGCGAGTTGCAGCCACGCCATGGGGTGATGCTGGTCACGCTGGTGTGGGTGCTGTTGCCGTTTTTTGCGGCACTGCCGCTGATGATGGCGTTTCACCATATTGGGCGGCCCATCTCGTTCACCCATGCGTATTTTGAAGCGGTGTCGGGCCTGACCACCACCGGCTCCACGGTGTTGACCGGGCTGGACACGCTGCCCGTGTCCATGAACGTGTGGCGCACCTTCCTGCAGTGGGTGGGGGGGATGGGGATCCTGATTCTGGCCGTGGCCGTGTTGCCCTTGCTGGGAGTGGGTGGCAGCCAGCTGTTCAAGGCCGAGGCTGCGGGCCCGGTGAAGGATGCCAAACTCACCCCGCGTATGACGGAAACCGCCAAGGGTTTGTGGGGGGTGTACGCACTGTTCTCGTTGTTGTGTGTGCTGGCGTACTGGCTGGGGGGTATGGACCCGCTGAATGCGTTGATGTACATGTTCTCCACTGTGAGCTTGGGTGGCCTGTCCCCGCACGATACCAGCTTTGGGTACTACCAGTCTGCCCTGCTGGAGGCGATTGCGGTGGGCTTCATGCTGGTGGCCAGCTGCAACTTTGCGCTGTACTTTGTGGCCATGCGCAAGGGGCATTGGCAGGGTTTCTGGCGGGACCC
>JAGOEY010000222.1 GCA_017997515.1 Burkholderiaceae bacterium
GCCATGAACCAAGAAGTCCAACATGCCGTCGCCGCCCTGGTGGCCGCCCGTCGCAGCCACCAGCCTGTGTCCAGCCTGCAAACCCCCATCCGTTCGCCCGAAGCGGCCTATGCCGTGCAGGACGGCGTGGGTTATGTGATGGGCTGGTTTGACGGGGTGGATGTGCCCGTGCACTGGAAGTCCGGTGGCCCCGCGCGCGATGCCGAATTGACCCATGCGCCGCTGCCGCCCCAGGGTGTATGGGCGAGCCCTGCCGATGCACGCAACTGGCCTTTTGCCTACCGTGGCATTGAAGGCGAGATCGCCCTGCGCCTGGGCCAGGCCGTCACGCCCGCCCAGGCCGCAGCGTTGGATGTGGACGGGGCCCGCGCGCTGGTGGACGCGATGTGTGTGTCCATCGAAATCGTGGACTTCCGCTGGGCTGACGCCGGGGACGCACCCGCCTGGAACAAACTGGCCGATGCCCTGTGCCACGGCGCATTGGTGTTGGGCGACTGGGTGCCTTACCAAACACGCGACTGGCAGCAGCAGCGTTGCGTGGCCACCATCGGCGCGCAGCCTGCCACCACCCACACGGGCACCCATTCGCTGGGTGACCCCGCCTTTCTGCTGCCGGCCTGGCTGCGCCATGCCACCCGCACCGGCCACACTGTGCCCGCAGGCACGGTGGTCACCACCGGCAGCTGGATCGGCCTGCCGCTGGCCGCGCCGGGCGACTTGGTGCGGGTGGAATTCGACGGGATGGGTGTGGCCAGCGTGCAGCTGTAAGGGGGCGAATCTGCCTTGGAGATGCCGTGGAGCGTCTGGCGGCTGTTGATTGCTATTAAATGGATAGCTGTGTTCGCTCGTCTGTTGTGCGCACAAAGCACTTTTCATTCAAATTTTTGCTGGAAACACCCCAGCACTGCGACACCAAGGTACGTGCGTTTTGTCTTGGTCCATGGCCTACTTGCCGCTGCACACTGACTGAAATTCCAACCCCTGCAACGAGACAACCATGCCCCTGCAACTCCGCTCCATCGTCCGCGCCTCTGGCGAACTCGAACTCTCCCTGGCCGACGTGCCCATGCCCGAACCCAAGGCCGACGAAGTGGTGGTGCGTATCGACGCGGCCCCCATGAACCCGTCCGACCTGGGCCTGCTGTTCGGCGCGGCCGACATGGCCACGGCCAAGGCATCGGGCACCGCAGACCACCCCGTTGTCAAGGCCAGCGTGCCGGAGCGTGCCATGCCCGCGATGGCCGCCCGGCTGGACGCGTCCATGCCCGTGGGCAACGAAGGTGCGGGCACCGTGGTGCAGGCCGGCAGTTCACCCGCCGCCCAGGCCTTGCTGGGCAAGACGGTGGGTGTGATTGGTGGCGCGATGTATTCACAGTACCGCGCGGTGTCCGTCGCCCAGTGCCTGGTGCTGCCCGAAGGCACTACAGCCGCCGAAGGTGCTTCGTGGTTCGTCAACCCGCTCACCTCGCTCAGCATGGTGGAGACCATGCGCCGCGAAGGCCACACCGCGCTGGTGCACACGGCTGCGGCGTCCAACCTGGGGCAGATGCTGAACAAGATCTGCCTGAAAGACGGCATTGGCCTGGTCAACATCGTGCGCAAACCCGAGCAGGCCGCGCTGCTGAAGAAACTCGGTGCCGCTTATGTGGTGGACAGCAGCGCCCCCACCTTTATGGCCGACCTGACCGATGCGATCAGCGCCACCGGCGCAACCATTGCGTTCGACGCGATCGGCGGCGGCAAACTGGCCGGGCAGATTCTCACGGCCATGGAAATAGCCGTGAACCGCAACGCCAAGGAGTACAGCCGTTATGGCTCTGCCGTGCACAAACAGGTGTACCTGTATGGCGCGCTGGACCGTGCACCCACAGAGTTCAACCGCAACTTCGGCATGGCCTGGGGCATGGGCGGCTGGCTGCTGTTCCCCTTCCTGCAAAAGATCGGCGCCACCGAAACAGAGCGGCTGAAGCAACGTGTGGCGGCTGAAATCAAAACCACCTTTGCCAGCCACTACACCCGCGAAGTGTCGATGGCTGAAGCACTGCAGCTCGACGCCATCGCGGTGTACGGCAAGGCCGCGACGGGTGAGAAGTTTCTGGTGAATCCTAACAAGGGTCTGCAGTCAGCGTGATGCGCAAGCGTTCAGCGTTGCCTTAGTCACACAGCTCCACCCGCAGCGCCACCACCGGCCCCACCACTGCGTCGTGGGCCTGTAGTGCATGCACCGCCAGGTCCACCGTGGCCTGGTCCACGGAGCCCGTCAGCACCAGCACCTGGGGTGTTTGCGTGGCCTGCCCCGCGGCCGGGGCGGCGAGCGCCACCTGCTGCACCGGCACGCCATGTTCCGCCAGCCATGCGGCTACCGTGCCCATGTGCTGTGCGGACTGCACGGGCACACGCAGGTAGTGCCGCGTGACCACGGCAGCGCGGGGCAACACGGCCAAAGTGCCGTCCATCGCGTGGGTGTGAAAGCCGAGATGCGGCACACGCTGCGCAGCGCTGGTGCCGTCAAGCCGTGCCACATCGACCAGGTCGGCAATCACGGCCGAGGCCGTTTGTTCGGACCCGGCGCCCGCGCCGTAGTACATCGTCACGCCTGACGCATCCCCCTTCACCATCACCGCATTCATCGAGCCGTTCACATGCGCCAGCAAATGGCTGGCGGGCACGAGTGCGGGCTGCACACGCAGCTCCACACCTTTGCCACCGCTGCTGCGCCGGGCCACACCCATCAGTTTGATGCGGTAGCCGAGTTGTTCAGCGCAGGCCACGTCCAGGCCTTGCAGCGTGGTGACACCTTCCACCTGCGCATCGGCAAAACACACGGGCATGCCAAATGCGTTGGCGGCCAGCAGCGCAATTTTGTGGCCCGCGTCGGTGCCCTCGATGTCGAAGGCAGGGTCGGCTTCGGCATACCCCAGCGCCTGGGCTTGCGCGAGTGCGTCGGCGAATGTAAGGCCTTCGTCGCGCATCTTGCTCAGTATGAAATTGGTGGTGCCGTTGATGATGCCCGCCACCCATTCGATGTGGTTGGCCGCCAGCCCTTCGCGCAGCGCCTTGACGATGGGGATACTCACAGCCACCGCACCTTCGTAGGCCACAGCCACACCCTGCGCACGTGCCGCCGCAAAAATCTCGTTGCCGTGGACGGCCAGCAATGCTTTGTTGGCGGTGACCACATGTTTGCCGTGCGCGATGGCCGCCAGCACCCAGTCACGCGCCGCGCCGGTGCCACCGGCCACTTCAACCATCACGTCCACGCCAGGGTGGGTGGCCACCGCCATCGGGTCATCGGTGAGCGCCACACCGCTGTCGCCGATGGTGCTTGCGGCCCGTGCGAGGTTGCGCGCAGCGACCACCACCAGCTCGATGCCCCGCCCGGCGCGCGCGGCAATCACGGCCTGGTTGCGTGCCAGCACGCGGAAGGTGCCTGCACCCACGGTGCCGATGCCGATCATGCCGACGCGCAAAGGGCGAACGGAGGACTGCGGGGGGCGGCTGCTCAGGGGCGCAGCAAAAGAGGGGTCACGGTACATCGACTTCTCCGTATGAAAAACAAGCGAACAAACAAAAAACCCAGCTGCCAGAGCTGGGTTTCAGTCATTCATTCGTCCGGGGAGGAGAGAGAGCGATCACCAGGTGGCTGCCGAAACGGCCACCTGCGCGTGCTCAGGTGGCCGCGGTGGTAATGGTGGTAAT
>JAGOEY010000223.1 GCA_017997515.1 Burkholderiaceae bacterium
GTGCTGCGCCGTGGCAGCCCGCTGTGGCCGCACTGGCGGCGTTACGCGGTGCTGGGGCTGCTGGGCGTGGGTATCTACAACGCGCTGCAGTACCTGGCGCTGCAGACCTCCACCCCCATCAACGTGACGCTGGTGGCGTCGAGCATGCCGGTGTGGATGCTGGGCATTGGCTGGATGTTTTTTGGGGCCACGGTGTCGCGCAGGCAGATCACCAGCGCCGTGTTGTCCATCACCGGTGTGCTGCTGGTGCTGAGCCGCGGCGACTGGAACCAGCTGCTGGGCCTGCGCCTGGTGCCCGGTGACATCTACATCCTGCTGGCCACCATCTCGTGGGCGTTCTACAGCTGGCTGCTGGCCCGCACCACCGAGCCAGCCACCGTGCGGCAGGACTGGGCGGCCTTTTTGATGGCACAGATGGTGTTTGGCCTGGCCTGGTCGGGCAGCTTTGCCGCTGGTGAATGGCTGGTCAGCACACAGACCATCACCTGGGGCCTGCCACTCGTCGCCGCCCTGCTCTACATCGCCATCGGCCCGGCCATCCTGGCGTACCGCAGCTGGGGCGCGGGTGTGCAGCAGGCAGGGCCCAACGTGGCGGCGTTCTTCCTGAACCTCACGCCACTGTTTGCGGCGCTGATGTCGGCGGCATTTCTGGGCGAGCTGCCGCACTGGTACCACGGCGCGGCGTTTGCGCTGATCGTAGCCGGCATTGTGGTGTCGTCACGGCGCTAGTCATCCCACGTCGGCTGTCACCCTTTAGGAGGACAAGGTTCCTGCCGGAATGCCACTACAGTGACCAGAAGCCGCATGCGTGCGGCATTTCTCTTCTTCTCTGGGGCACGCGTTATGGCAATACGAGGCAATGTATCCATCTGGGATGCGGAAACGGAAGGGCATGAACTGCTGGACCTGACCCTGGGCGACATGCTGGACCGCCAGGCCGAGACCTACGGCGAACAGGACGCGGTGGTGTACCGGTACCCTGAAGACGGCCTGGAGTTGCGGCTCGGGTTCAGCGCCCTGCGTGACCGCGTGAACGACGTGGCACGCGGCCTCATTGCGCTGGGGGTGCAGGCCGGTGACAAGGTGGCCGTGCTGGCCACCAACGTGCCAGAGTGGCTGCTGCTGGAGCTGGCGGTGCCCAAGATCGGTGCCGTGCTGGTCACCGTCAACACCAACGTGCGGGTCAGCGAGCTGGACTACCTGCTGCGCCAGGCCGAAGTCCACACACTGCTGCTGATGGCAGAGCACCGGGGCAACGCCTACTACGCCGCACTCGCCAGCCTGGTGCCCACACTGGCCCAGCGCTCGAACACGGCGCTGGAGCCGATTGCGTCCGCCAGCTACCCCTGCCTGCGCCAGGTCGTGCTGATTGGTGCCGACCAGGGCCGTCCAGGTGCGCTGCCTTTTGCCGACATGCTGGACCTGGGCCAGGACGTGCCGACCGACACGCTGCGCCAGCGCCAGGCCGCTGTGCGCCCTGGCGACGTGTCACAGATCCAGTTCACCAGTGGCACCACCGGGGCCCCCAAGGGCGCAATGATCACCCACCGCGGCACACTCAACAATGCCCGGCTGTTTGGCCTGCGGGCGGGTTTTCGGCCGGGTGACCGGATGGTGACCGCCATGCCGTTTTTCCACACGGCGGGGAATGTGCTGGACGTGCTGGGCTTGCTGGCCCATGGCGGCACGCTGGTCAAGGCAGTGCAGTTCGACCCCTTGAAGCTGCTGCAGCTGGTGGAGCAGGAGCGCGCCACCATCCTGCACGGTGTGCCCACCATGCTGATCGCCATGCTGCAGCACCCCCAGGCGGCAGAGTTCAACACCCGCAGCCTGCGGCTGGTGCTGTCGGGCGGCACGCCTATTCCCGTGCCAGTGCTGGAACAGGTCAAACGGCAGTTTGGTGCCGACCCGGTGATCGGTTTTGGCATGACCGAAGCCAGCCCCATGGTCACCGGCACACCCGCCAGCGACAGCTTCGAGCTCAAGTCCGCCACGGTGGGCAAACCGCTGGCCCATGTGTCGGTGCAGATCGTGGATGTGAACAACCAGCCGGTGGCGCTGGGCCAGGTGGGTGAGCTGCTGGTGAAGGGGTTTGGTGTGATGAAGGGTTACTACCGCATGCCCGAAAAAACCACTGAGGCCATTGATGCCGATGGCTGGCTGCACAGCGGTGACCTGGCCACGATGGACGCCGCAGGCTACATCCGCATCGCCGGGCGTATCAAGGACATGATCATCCGGGGGGGCGAAAACGTCTACCCGGCCGAGGTGGAGAGTTTCCTGATGCGCCACCCCGCCATCAAACAGGCGCAGATCGTGGGGATTCCCGACCCGTACATGGGCGAAGAAGCCGCAGCTTTTATCCAGACGCGCGAGGGGCACACCCTGAGCGCCGCCGAGGTCGAGGCTTACTGCCGCGCCAACATCAGCCGGCACAAGCTGCCCAAGTACATCCGTTTTGTGGATACGTACCCGCTCACACCGAGCGGGAAGGTCAAGAAGTTCGACCTGCGCGACCAGCTGGTGGCCGCGCTCAAGGAAGAGGAGAGCCACCTTGCCTGATACACCCCTGCCCCTGCTGTATACCAAGTCTGGCGCCATCGCCACCTTCACGCTGAACCGCCCTGCGGCCCGCAATGCACTCACACCCGAACTGGTCTGCCGCCTGGCGGACGCACTGCGCGACTTTGTGGAAGACCCGGCGCTGCGGGTTGGCATCCTCACCGGTGCGGGTGACAAGGCCTTCTGCTCCGGCGGTGACCTGGGGACGATGCTGCCTTTGATCAGCGGCGACCGCCCGGCCACCGACGACTGGGACCGCCGCGTGCTCGAAGAACCGTTTGTGATGGCCGCGTCTTCGCTGCGCGACTTTCCCATCGACAAACCCCTGATCGCCGCCATCAACGGTGCCTGTATGGCCGGGGGTATGGAGATGGTGCTGGGAACCGACATCCGTATCGCGGCCGACCATGCCGTTTTTGCCCTGCCGGAGGTGCGCCGGGGGGTGATCCCGTTTGCAGGGTCGCTGGTGCGCCTGGCGCGCCAGATTCCGCATGCGGTGGCCATGGAGTTGCTGCTGACCGGCGAGGCCGTCACCGCCGTACAGGCGCAGCGTTTCGGCCTGGTCAACCACGTGGTGCCCGCCGGGGACGTCATGCCCCAGGCACTCGCGTTGGCGCAAAAAATTGCGGCCAACGGCCCGGTGGCTGTGCAGGCGGTGAAGCGCACCGTGCGTGACACCAGCGGGCTGGTACTGGACGACGCCTATGCACTGGAGAACGACGCCAAACGCGTGGTGATGGCCTCGGACGACGCGCGTGAAGGACCCCGCGCTTTTATGGAAAAACGCGAACCACGCTTCCTGGGCCGCTAAAGAACAATGGCCGAAATGAGGACACCCGAATGAACGAGAACAGCATGGACCACACCATCGATTTGTCAGGCCAGTCGGCCATCGTGACCGGCAGCGGCCGGGGCCTGGGCCTGGCCTTTGCACGGGCGCTGGCGCGCGCGGGTGCAGGTGTGGTCATCAACGACGTGGATGCCGGTGCAGCTGCGCAGGCCGTTGAACTGATCACATCCGAAGGCGGGCGTGCGGTGGCCGAAGTGGTGCCCGTTGGCACCACCGAGGCAGCCGACCGCCTGGTGGTACGCGCCGTGGAGAGTTTTGG
>JAGOEY010000224.1 GCA_017997515.1 Burkholderiaceae bacterium
GAGCGGATGATCGTGCCGTCGGTCGCAACGGCGCACCGGCTTATCGAGGACGGTGCGATTGGCGAGGTGGTGCAGACCCTGGGCATGGGCCCGCACCGCCTGAACGCCGCCATCCGCCCGGACTGGTTTTTCGACAAATCGCAGTACGGCGGCATCCTCGTCGATATTGCGTCGCACCAGATCGACCAGTTCCTGGTGCTCACGCGCTCCACGGATGCCGAGATCAGCCATGCGGCCATCGGGCACCTGGGCCGCGCAACCCGGCCGGACTTTCAGGACTTCGGCGAAGTCGCACTCCAGTCGAAGACCAACCACTCGCGCGGCTACATCCGTGTGGACTGGTTTACACCCGAAGGCCTGCCCACCTGGGGCGACGGCCGGCTGTTCATCACCGGCACCGAAGGCACTATCGAGCTGCGCAAATACGTGGATATTGAAGGCCGCAGCGGCACAGACCACCTGTTCCTCTGCGACCGCCAGGGCACACGCTACATCGACTGCACCAGCGAGCCCATCACCTTCTTCAACAAGCTGGTTCAGGACATCCAGGATCGTACCGAAACAGCGATCTCGCACGCCCATGCCTTCACCGTGTGCCGGCTGGCGCTCGACGCCGACGCCCATGCGCTGAAAGGCCAACCATGACGAAAAAAATTGGCATCGCCCTGGTGGGTCTCGGCCCCGGGTCAGAGCCCCATATCGCCAGCCTGCACGCGCTGCACGACCGCGTGGACTGGCGCTGGTGTGTGAGCCGCAGCGGTGCCCCCCAGCGCCAGAGGCTGCTGCCCGGCAGCACCCGCCTCACCACCGACCTGAATGAAGTTTTGGCGGACGCGGCGGTCGATGCCGTGGTGCTGGCCACACCCGCCAATACCCACCTGGCCATTGCCAGGCAGGTGCTGGCGGCGGGCAAACACACGCTGGTGGAAAAGCCGCTGGACGTGTCGCTGGAACGCGCCGAAGAACTGGTCCGTATCGCAGAGGCCAGCAAGCTGTGTTTTGGCGTGGTGCTGCAACACCGGTTCCGCCCCGGCGCCGTTCGGCTGCGTGAATTGATGGCGGGTGGAACACTGGGTGAACTGCAGGCCGGCATGCTGCAGGTGCCGTGGTGGCGCTCGCAGGCCGGGTATTACGCCAAGGCGGGGCGCGGCACCCGTGAGCGTGACGGCGGCGGCGTGTTGCTGACCCAGGCCATCCACTCGCTCGACCTGTTTCGCAGCCTGGTGGGGGTGCGCAAGGTGGTGGCGGCCCAGGTCATCACCACTGCGCTCCACACCATGGAAACCGAGGATTTTGTTTCTGCCCTGCTGACCCTGGGCAACGGCGCACCGGGCAACCTCATGGCGACCACGGCCATGTACCCCGGGCGCACAGAGTCGATCGAGCTGGTGTGCACCCAGGCGAACGCTTCACTGGTCGGTGGCGGCTTGTATGTCCACTACCACGACGGGCGCACCGAGGTGGTGGAAGGCGACGCCAAGACCGGCAGCGGCGATTCGATCATGGACTTTGCGCCCGATGCCCACATTGCGCTGCACGGGGACTTTCTGGACGCCATCACACACCAACGAGAGCCTTTGGTCAGCGGGCGCGAAGCGCTGCTGACCCACCGGCTCATCGAAGAAATTCTCTCCGCTGGAGCAGAAGACCCGACGCGGTAAGTCGCCGCATCCTTTCAGTCACTTTTAACTATAGCGAGACAAGCATGAAGACACTGACACGACGGATGGTTGCACTGATAGCCCTTTCGGCCTGCGCCAGCTTTGCTGCCGCCCAAGACTTTCCCACCAAGCCGGTGAAGATCGTGGTGCCCTACGCACCGGGCGGCACCACAGATGTGCTGGCGCGTTTTATCGGCCAGCGGCTGTCTGAGAACCTGGGCCAGTCCGTGGTGGTGGACAACCGCCCCGGCGCTGCAGAGGCGGTGGGCGCGGGTATGGTGGCCAAGTCACCGGCCGATGGCTACACGCTGCTGCTGTCCACACTCACCACGCAGGCCATCAACCCCACGCTGTTCCCCAAGCTGTCGTTTGATGCCACCAAGGAGCTGACCGCCGTGGGCCGCGTGGCCGATGTGCCGGGCATGATCGCCGTGCACCCCGCTGTGCCCGCCAAGAACCTGGGTGAGTTTCTGGCCTACCTGAAGGCCAATCCCAACAGAAACTATGCGTCGCCAGGGCAGGGCACACCCAACCACCTGGCCACGGAGCTGTTCAAGAAGGCGGCAGGTGTGCAGGCCGTGCATATCCCCTACAAAGGCGGCGCCCCTGCCGTGCAGGACCTGATGGCCGGCCAGGTGGACTTCATGCTGATCCTGGCACCTGAGGCCATGCCGCTGATTGCCTCCGACAAACTGCGTGCGCTGGCCGTGACATCGCCGCAGCGCTCGCCCATGTTCCCCGACATGCCCACCGCGTCGGAAGCCGGTGTGAAAGACTTTGAGATGGTGGTCTGGTACACGTTACTGGCGCCCGCTGGCACGCCACCCGACGTGATCGCCAAGCTGAACAAGTCGCTCAACTTCGTGCTCAACGAAAAGCAGACCAAGGACAAGCTGGCCTCTCTGAGCATCAAGCCCGCCGGCGGCACGCCCGAAGAAGCCAACGCCTACGCGGTGAAGGAAGCCGCCAAGTGGAAGAAGGTCATCGAAGACGCGAACATCCGCGCGGAGTAAGGCACCTGGGCATCAGGCTTCCAGCGCAGCCACCATGCGGTGCGGCATCAAATGCTCGCGTGGTGGCTCGCCGCCCCATAAACGAACCATCAGGTCCACCACACGCGGGCCGAAGTCCCGGTGGGGAATCTCTACTGACGTGAGCCAAGGCGCCAGCCAGGTGTTGATGGGGTTGCCGTCGATGCCCACCAGCTCACAGTCGCGCGGCACGTGGATGCCGCTTTCACGCGCAAGTCGGTGCACGCCATAGGCCACCTGGTCACTGATACACATGGCACCTCGTGGCCAACCGTGTGCAGCGAAATGCGCCGCTGCGGCATAACCAATATCCAGATGTGAAATGCCGGGCGCCTCAACCTGGCGGATGTCGCCGGGTGCCAGGCCCCACGCCACGGCACGGTCGCAAAAACCTTTGACCCGTTCACGTGTGGTGGACGAGCCCCGCGACGGAAACACCACCGCTGGTGCCGCGATGCCCCGGTCCAGCAGGTAGTCGGCCGCGGCCGCACCAGCGGCCAGGTTGTCGGGCCCCACAAACGCACAGTCGCCATAGGGGCTGCGCCGACTCACAAAAACCATCGGCGCGCCACGCGCCACAAAGTCCTGCAGGCCGGGGCTGGGCTGGGTGGCCACCATCACATAACCTTGCACCACCTGCGAGCGCATCGCGTTCAGGTAGTCGTCCTGCAGGTCGGGCCGGTCGTGGGTGTCGCACAAAATCATCGTGTAGCCGGCTTCACGCAGCGCAGCCTCGGTGGACGCTGCGATGGTCGCCATCACCGGGTTGTCCAGGTTGGCGGCCAGCATCGCCACCAGGCGGCTTTCACGGTTGCGCAGCGCGCGGCCCAGCTGGTTGGGGTGGTAACCCACGGCCTTGATCGCTTCCTGCACGCGGGCCAGCGTTTCAGGCGACGCGCGGCGGGTTTCACCATTCACGATGCGCGACACGGTGGAGATCGAAACCCCCGCCTTGGCCGCAACTTCCCCCAG
>JAGOEY010000225.1 GCA_017997515.1 Burkholderiaceae bacterium
GTGTGTTCGACGTGGTGTGGCTCACACCCGCCGTGCCGTTCAAGGACTACTGCGCCAGCCTGAAGAAGTGATCTCGCCCGCGGCCTTCAAGCGTTCTTTTTAATCGCGTCGGCCAGCGTATTCACCAGCGTGTCGATGTGCGACTTTTCCACGATGAAGGGTGGGGCAATCACCAGCACATCCCCCGCAGGCCGCACCAGCGCGCCCTTGTGGAAGCAGTCGATGAAGATGTCATAAGCACGTTTGCCCGGCAGCCCGGCGATGGGCGCCAACTCCACGGCTGCGGCCAGGCCCAGGCTGCGGATACCAATCACGTTGGGCAGGCCTTTGAACGTGCTGTGGAACGCATCCCCCAGCACCGGGCCCATCTCGCCCGCGCGGGCGAACAGGTTTTCTGACTTGTACAGGTCGAGTGTCGCAATGGCTGCGGCGCAGGCCACGGGGTGGCCCGAGTAGGTATAGCCGTGGAAGAACTCGACAGCATGTTCGGGCGCGCTCGTGTTCATCATCGCGTCGTAGAGTTTGTCGCGGCAAATGACCCCACCCAGCGGGAACACACCGTTGGTCACGGCCTTGGCAAAGTTCAGCATATCGGGCACCACACCGTAGTAGTCCGCCGCAAAGTTGGTGCCCAGGCGGCCAAAGCCGGTGATGACCTCGTCAAAAATCAACAAGATGCCGTGTTTGTCGCAGATGGCACGCAGCTTTTGCAGGTAACCCTGCGGCGGCAGGTACCAGCCTGCCGAGCCCGCCACCGGCTCCACCATGATGGCGGCCACATTACTCGGGTCGTGTAACGGCAGGATGCGTTGCTCCAGGTCGGCCAGTGCATCCTCGGCCCATACGGGTTCCTGGTTGTGGATGTAGGCATGGTTCACCGGGTCGTGGATAAAACGCATGTGGTCCACACGGGGCAAAAATGCCGAACCAAACACCTTGCGGTTGCCCGGAATACCCCCCACCGACATACCCCCAAAACCCACGCCGTGGTAGCCCCGCTCACGGCCAATAAACACGTTGCGGTGCCCCTCTCCACGCGCGCGGTGGTAGGCCAACGCAAGCTTCATGGCAGTGTCGGCGGCCTCACTGCCCGAGTTGCAGAACAGCACCTTGTTCAGATCCCCGGGGGCCATGGCGGCGATCATCTCGGCGGCACGGAAGGCTTTGTCATTGCTGGCCTGGAAGGCGGTGGCGTAGTCGAGGGTGTCGAGCTGCGCCTTGATGGCGTCGTTGATGGGCGCACGGCGGTGGCCGGCTGCCACACACCACAGGCTGGAGATGCCGTCGATAACCTGTTTGCCGTCGTGGGTGGTGAAGTGCATGCCTTCCGCCGCCACAAACACCCGTGGATCCTTGCGAAAACTGCGGTTCGGGGTGAAGGGCAACCAGTGGTTGTCCATGCCAAATTCCTGAAAAGCCATGGGTTCTCCTGTGCGATGAACGGTGTTTGCAGATTCTGGCACCAATCCCGCCCAAGGGATGCTCTGCCTAACTCAACGCGAGTGGGTGTAGTGCGGATCGGGATGGGATGCAAGGCGCGTTTTGCAGCCAATAGCACGGCTATTGGCAAGAAAGGCAACGCCGCAGACCGCCCGAGGCCGCGCTATCACACGCCGCGAGGAGTTATGCAGAGCGTCCCAAGGCCGCCACAAGCCATTGCGGGGACAAACCAGCCCAACGCTGCGCGCAGGCCTGGGGGTGTTTCATAATTCCACCGCTATGACCCACGCTTACGTTCTCACCCTTTCTTGCCCGGACCGCCGGGGTATCGTGCATGCCGTGTCCGGTTTTCTGCTGGAGCATGGCGGCAACATCGAAGAAGCCGCCCAGTACAACGACAGTGGCACCGGCCTGTTTTTTATGCGGGTGCAGTTTGCCTGCGACCAGTACAGCCATGCCGAGCTGCAGGCAAAACTCACCCCTTTTGCCGAGCCTTTTGGCATGGCCTGGAAGCTGCACGACAGCACCCAGCCGATGCGCACGGTGCTGATGGTCAGCAAGGAAGGCCACTGCCTGAACGACCTGCTGTTCCGTTGGAAGAGTGGCCTGCTGAACTTGGACATCCGCGCCATCATCAGCAACCACCGCGATTTTTACCAGCTGGCTGCCAGCTACAACGTGCCTTTTCACCACATCCCGGTGACAGCGGCGACCAAACCGCAGGCCGAAGCAAAACAGTTCGAGATTGTCGAAGCCGAAGGTGCCGAGCTGGTGGTGCTGGCGCGTTACATGCAGGTGCTGTCGGACGACCTGTGCACCAAGCTGGCAGGCCGCGCCATCAACATCCACCACAGCTTCTTGCCCAGCTTCAAGGGTGCCAAGCCTTATTACCAGGCCCATGACCGGGGTGTGAAGCTGATTGGCGCCACGGCCCACTATGTGACCGCCCACCTGGACGAAGGCCCGATCATCGAACAGGACGTGGCCCGCGTGGACCACAGCCGCACGGTGGAAGACCTGACCGCCCAAGGCCGCGACACGGAAAGCCAGGTACTGGCCCGCGCCGTCAAGTGGCACAGTGAACATCGCGTGCTGCTCAACGGCCACAAGACCGTGATCTTCAAATAACACGGACTTCACCATGGCCTCGCGTATCCCGCCCATCCAGTGCCTGCTGACCTTCGAGGCACTGGCGCGGGTGCGCAGCGTGACGCAGGCGGCAGAAGAGTTACACGTGACGCCCAGCGCCGTCAGCCACCGGGTGCGGCAGCTGGAGCAGATTGTGGGCATGCGGCTGTTTGGCCGAGCCGACTTTTCGCTCACCACCGAGGGCAGCGAATACCTCGCCAATGTGCGCGAAGGTATTGCAATCCTGGAGCGGTTCCCGGGCCACAACGCCGGGCAGAACGGCAAACGCAAGCTGCGTGTGGCAGTGACGCCGACCTTCTCCCGCTCCATCCTGATGCCGCGTTTGCGTGCCTTTATCGAGGCCTATCCCGAGATTGACCTGACGCTGCAGGTGTCCATCCCGCTGCTGGACGTGGTGGCCGAAGACGCTGACCTGATGGTGCGGTTTGGCACCGGCCGTTATGCCGATGTGGAACACGTGTGCCTGATGACCGACGAGGTCACCCCGCTGGCATCCCCGGCTTACATCCGCGACAACGGCCCGTTCGACACTCTCGAAGAACTGCAGGCGGCCAAACTCATCAAGAGCCCGCTGGAGCCCTGGCGCACCTGGTTTCTGGCCCACGGGCTGGACGCGGTGGAGCCAGCCGAAGGTTCGTCCTTCAACGACATTGGCCTGATGTGTGACGCCGCCGCACAGGGCCTGGGTATTGCCCTGGTGCGCCTGAAGCTGGGCCAGCCCTGGATCGACAACGGTGCGCTGGTGCGGCTGTCGCCCCGCAATGTGCCCAGCCCCCACGCGCATTACCTGTGCTGGCGCACGGGTGTGATGGACCGCTGGGAATGTGCCGCGTTTGCTGACTGGCTGCGCAGCAGCATCCACTGACGGCGGGGTTGACCCGAGGCACCCGGGGCCGGGTGGTGCCTGTGTGCTGCGCAGTACCATCGCTGCTATTCACCACCTGCCCCAGGACCCCGCAGCCTCTGACTGCGGCCACCCACCAGCGTACCCATGTCCACCCACCTGACCGACGTGTTGTCCCAAGCCTACGATGCCGTGCCTTACGCATCACATCCGTTCCCGCA
>JAGOEY010000226.1 GCA_017997515.1 Burkholderiaceae bacterium
TGTCGGCGGTGCTGACCCGGGCGACCTGCTGTGTCCAGGTGTCGAGGTAGTCGAGTGGCAGGCCGTTCCAGGCGATGTTGGCCACGTTGCCCAGCAGTTTGCGGTTGCTGTCGATACGCAGCGCAAAGCCGCCGATCAGGTTGGACTTGGCCGCCTCCAGCTCCACCTCGGTGGGCCCACCCTTGACAAAACCCGTCAGCACGTCGCGCACCACCTGCACGGCTTCGTTCGCCTGGTCGGGCCGGGTCTGCAGGCCGATGGTGAACGCACCGGCATGTAAGCCCGGCGAAAAGTCGCTGAACACGCTGTAGCTGAGGCCCCGGCGCTCGCGCACCTCGGTGGTCAGGCGCGACACAAAACCGCCGCCGCCCAGGATGTAGTTGCCCACGATCAGGGAGAAGTAGTCGGGGTTGTTGCGTTTGATGCCGGGCTGGCCGATGTACACATGCGCCTGCGCCGAGTCGAACGGAATACGGCGGTCACTCGCTTGCTGCAGCGGTTGCACCTCGGGCACCACGGCTTGGGGTGAACACGCGGTTTGCGGAAGGCGCGCCAGCAGGCGCTGCACCAGCGTGTCGGCCTGCGCACGCGTGACCGCGCCCACCACACTCACCTTGGCGCGGCAGGGCAGGATGCTGCGGCTGTACAGCGCCTGCATGTCGGCCACGCTGATACGGGCCCAGGTGTCGGGCGTGGACTCGAAGCCATACGGGTGGCTGCCGTACACCGCTGCCGCAAACGCACGCCCGGCCTGCACGGCGGGGCGGGTGTTGGCTTCTTTCCACGACGCGGTCATCCGCGCGCGGTCACGCGCCCAGATGTCGGCGGCAAACGCGGGCTCGCCCAGCTGGCGCGCGGCCAGGCTGATGGCGCGGTCCAGCAGGTCGGGCTCGGTCAGGGTGCGCAGCGAAAAACTCATACGGTCGGCGCTGGCACTGGCGTCGAACGACGCACCCAAGTCCGCCCAGGCTTCGCCCAGCGCGTTTTCGTCCAGCGCAGGCAAACCACCGACGGCACGCACACCGTTGGTGGCCAAACCTGCGGTGACGCTGGCCAGTCCGGCCTGGGCAACCGGGTCGCGGCGGCTACCGGCATCCACGTCGATTTGTACGTCGAGGATGGGGATGGACGGGCTTTCGACCAGGTACACCTGCGCGCCGCTGGGCTGCGTCCAGTGCTGGATCGGCAGCGCCGCCAAGACGTTTTGAGTGCCAAAAAGGCCTGTAGCGCACAGCACACCTGCGCAAGCAGCTATCTTTTTAAGAGTCATCATGGTGCAAGGTCTCAGTGAACAGGGCCAGGTCCAGGTGCGCCGGGAGCGCCAGAGGCGTCAGAAGCACCCGCTGCCGCAGGGCGGCGCGCCGCAGATGCAGGCTTGGGCTGCGGCACCAGTGTGCCCACGGTGAGCTGGTCATCCCCAAAGTACTTGGCGGCCACGGCCTGCACCTGGGCAGCAGTCACACCTTTCAGGCGGGCGATGGTGCGTTCACTCGCGTCGAGCGGAAAGCCCTGCACCCAGTTGCTGCCCAGCTCCTGCGCCTGGCCCATCACAGAGTCGCGTTTGTAGACCTCACTTGCCATCCACTGGGTTTTGACGCGGGCCAGTTCAGATTCACTCACGCCGTCTTTGGCGATACGCGCCACTTCGGCGCGCAACGCGGCCTCGACCTGCGCGGCGGTCTTGCCTGCGGCCGGCACACCTTGCAGGTAAAACACCTTGGGGCCACGGCTGATGAGGCTGTTGGAGGCACCCGCCCCATCGGCCAGGCGGTCTGGCCCCTGGGTGAGTGCCCGCTCCAGCCGCGCGCCGCTGTAGCCGTCAAGCACGGCGGCCAGCACGGTCAGCGCCAGGGCTTCATCGTCGGTGGCACGGGTGGGTGCGGCCGGGTCGAGCGACTGCAGGCCCGGCACCTTGAAGGCGAGCGCCACAACGGCCTGTTCGGCCGGGGCTTTGAAGTCGATACGGCGCAGGCCCATCTGCTGCGGCTCGACCTGCGGTTTGCGGGTAGGCACTGCGCGGGCCGGAATGGCGCCAAAGTGCTTTTCGGCCAGCCGTTTGACCTCTGCCGGGTCCACGTCCCCCGCCACCACCACAGCGGCGTTGCCGGGCACGTACCAGCGTTTGTAGAAGTCACGTGCGTCCTCAGGGGTGTAGGCAGCGATGTCGCTCATCCAGCCAATCACCGGGCGGCGGTAGGGCGACGCCATGTACATGGCGGCGCTCATGGCCTCACCCATCTGGCTGCGCGGGTTGTCTTCGATACGCATGCGGCGCTCTTCGGTGACGACCTGGCGTTCTTTCAGGAATTCTTCGTCCGCCCACTGGTTGTTGGCAAAACGGTCGGCCTCCAGCCGCATCATGTCGTCGAGCTTGTTGGACGGGATTTGCTGGTGGTAGGCCGTGGTGTCGCGGGTGGTAAAGGCGTTTTCACGCCCGCCCAAGGCCGCCACCCGGCGCGAGAACTCCCCCACACCCAGCGTGGGGGTGCCCTTGAACATCATGTGTTCGAGCATGTGGGCGATACCCGAGGTGCCATCCACCTCGTCCATCGAGCCCACCTTGACCCACAGCATGTTGACTGCCGTGGGCGCACGGGGGTCGGGTTTCACAATCACCGTGAGCCCATTGGACAGCGTGAACTGGTGCGCCTGGGGGGCTGCTGCCGTGGCGGTGACCGCTGGTGTGGCGGGCTGGCTTTGGGCCAGTGCGGCGGTGCTGGTGGCCAGGGCAGCCAGCAGGCTGAGGAGGGGATAGGCGCGTTTCATAGAATGCTCTGATTCTAAGAACGCACCCAATGTTCAGCTTTTTCAAGAAAAAAACTCCCCCGCCTGAAGTGGCACCCGTTGCAGCCCCGGTTGCAGCACCCGCCGAAACGCCGGTTGTGACACCCGCGCCCACCTACGCCCACACCGGCAGCCTGATCGGCACGCGTGTGGCCCCGGCCATCGAACTGCCCGTGCCAGGCACCGCGCCGGAGCGCAAGGACTGGGTGTCCAAACTCAGCCTGGGCCTGCGCAAGACGGGCTCCAGCATCTCCACCGTATTCACCGGCACACAAATCACCGAGGCGCTGTACGACGAGCTGGAAGAGGCCCTGCTGATGGCCGACACTGGTGTGGAAGCCACCACGCAGCTGCTGAAAGACCTGCGCGAACGCGTCAAAACCGGCCGCGCCCAGTCACCCGCCGCCGTCAAATGGCTGCTGGCCGACGCGCTGGAGACCATGCTCAAGCCGCTGGAAAAACCCCTGGTGATTGGCCAGCACACCCCCACCGTGATCATGGTGGCGGGGGTGAATGGTGCGGGCAAAACCACGTCCATCGGCAAACTCACCAAACACCTGGCCAACGAAGGCGCTTCGGTGCTGCTGGCCGCGGCCGACACCTTCCGCGCTGCGGCACGCGAGCAACTGGTGGTGTGGGCCGACCGCAACCTGGTCGAGATCGTCAGCCAGGAAAGCGGCGACCCGGCCGCCGTGAGTTTTGATGCCGTCACCGCTGGCAAGGCCCGCAAGAAGGACGTGGTGCTGGTGGACACCGCAGGCCGCCTGCCCACGCAGCTGCACCTGATGGAAGAGCTGAAAAAGATCAAACGGGTGGTGCAAAAGGCCGACGCCACCGCGCCGCATGAAGTGCTGCTGGTGA
>JAGOEY010000227.1 GCA_017997515.1 Burkholderiaceae bacterium
GTGTTGGCAGGTCTGGTGGTGCTGGTGGTGGGTGTGCACCTGGCGTTGATGCAGATGCTGCCTGCGGCCGGGCTGCGGGCAGACACTCCGGAGCCCATGACCTTCACCACCCGTACGGTCACGCTGAACCCTGTGGTGCCACCGCCTGTACCGTCGGTTGTTGCAACCCCACCACCTGCGCCAACAGTGCGGCCCAAACCGCCGAAACCCCGGCCTCCAAAGCCCCGCCCGGCAACCCCCCCAGCCGACGAGGCGGCTGCCAGTGCACTGCCTGCCAACCCCGAAGGTTCCCAAGCAGAGCCAGCCCCAGACAACACACCGGAACCTGCCCCACTGGAGCCCGCCGCACCGCCTCCGCCGGAACCACCACCACCGCCCCCACCGGAGGCACCACCACCCGCCCCCGCTGCGCCGATCACCCTGCCCGGCTCCGTACGGCTGCTGTACGACGTGAGCGGCCAGGTCAAGAAGATGGACTACACCGCCCGCTCCGAGCTGAAGTGGCTGCAGGACGGTGCCAGTTATGACCTGCGTTTTGAGGTCAGCCTGTTTCTGGTGGGCTCACGGGTGCAAACCAGCCGCGGCAAGCTGAACGAACTGGGCCTGGCACCGCTGCGGTTTTCCGACAAGACCCGCAGCGAACGTGCGGCGCATTTTGACTACGACAAAGGCCGCGTCACCTTCAGCGCCAACAGTGCCGACGCAGCACTGGTGCCCGGTGCGCAGGACCGGCTCAGTGTGTTTATCCAGCTGGGGGCAATGCTGGCGGGCAACCCGGACGCTTACCCGGCGGGCACCACCATTGCGCGCCAGACCGTGGGGCCACGCGATTCGGAGCAGTGGGAAGCCGTGGTGGTGGGCAACGAGCCCCTGCGTATCCAGGGTGAAGAAACCAGCACCGTAAAACTGATGCGCGCACCCGCCAAAGAATTCGATTCGAAAGTGGAGCTGTGGTACGCCCCGTCGATGGGTTACCTGCCCGTGCGTATCCGGCTAACCCAGGCCAATGGGGACTTTGCCGACATGCAGTTGCGCGCCACTGAAACACCCTGACCTGCACGCAAACCCACAACATAGCCTGAAAACGCAGGGTTGGCTTTCTGCCACAGAGCACATAAAAACCGACACACAACACGGTTTTGCCTTGAAACTGGCCTGAGTGTTGCTATCTACAACCCAGATGAAGGAACACACCGCCATGCAAACACTTTACGACTCGGAATCTTTTGTGGTCATGCACATGCACCCGGACGCCCCCGAAGGCGACACGGACACCACCCAAGCCCCCCAGCTCGCACGCCACGGTTTCGAGATCGTGGACAAACGCTCGGGCAAAGAGGTGTACCTGGACGGTTCGTGGGCCGAGATGTTCCAGCAAAAAATCATGGCCTGGCAGCTGAACACCCCCACACAGGAAGAAGTGGAAGACACACTCGACACCTACACCGGGCTGGCACAGACACCTGTCATCGTCCACTGAACTGCGCCAACGGCCGCCCACAGCGCACTTTGGTGCGCTTTTTTTATGGCGCGCCGCGTTTAGGACGCTCTGCATAACTCCTCGCGGCGTGTGATAGCGCGGGCTCGGGCGGTCTGCTGCGTTGCTTTTCTTGCCAATAGCCGGGCTATTGGCTGCAAAACGCGCCTTGCATCCCATCCCGATCCGCACTACACCCACTCGCGTTGGGTTATGCAGAGCATCCCTTGGGCGATAACCAGTGGAACATGGGCTCGACCAGCACCAGCACCGCAATCAGGCGGCACACCTGGAAGGCCGTCACCACCGGCACACCCAGCTGCAGCACCTTGGCGGTGATGGCCATCTCGGCAATACCGCCGGGTGATGTGCCCAGCACCATGGTGGCCCAGTGCAGGCCGGTGGCCAGCGACAGCAGCCAGGCAAACCCGGCGCACACACCCACCATACCCACAGTGCCCAGTGCCACCGACACAAGCCAGCGCGGTGCGGTGTGCACAAACTCGGACGTGAAACGCACACCCAAGCTGACGCCAATCACCAGCTGCGCGGCGTTCGACAGCCACTGCGGAATCGCCGACAGCGACACCCCGGCCATCGTCAGCCCCATCGCCACCACCAGCGCCCCCATGAACCAGGGGTTGGCACGCCCCAGGCGGCGCATCAGCAAAGCCCCTGCCCCCGTCAACAGGGCCAGGCACAGCAAACCAACAGTATCCACCGCCCGAATGGACGGCGGCAGCACGTCCAGCGCCTGCACCCCGCTGAACTGCATGGCAAACGGGATCAGCAGCGTGACGATGACCAGTCGCATGCTGTGGCTGGCCGCCACGAGGTCGGTGCGGGCATGGACACGTTCGGCCAGCAACGTCATCTCGGACGCACCGCCAATAGCCCCGGCAAAGTACGTGGTGGAGCGCAACACAGGCGCAGGCACGGCCGAAAAATGCCGCACATTCACGCGGTACAACCAGCGGCCAAACAGCAGGCCCAACACCAGCGCCCAGACGATTCCCAGCGCAATGGCCCACCACAGCCCCAGCACCAGCGCCGTCACCTCGGCCGTGAAATACAGGCCCAGCGCGGTGCCAATCGTCCACTGCCCTGCATTACGCAGCGGGGCCCAGCTGCGGGTTGGTGCGCCACACATCGACGCCAGCGACACCACCAGCAGCGGGCCGATCATCCAGGGGATAGGCGTCTTGAGCCAGACGCACAGTGCGGCAGCGGCCAGCGCCAGCCCGAGTGTCAGGATGACACGGAGCCAAATCGGTAAAGACATCAGGGTTTTCATGCGAGCGCGTAGTATCCGCGCATGCATTTTTACCCGTCTTTTCTCTCGTCCAAACGCCACACGGCACAGGCACTGGGGGCCTGCTTGGTGCTGGCCCTGGCTGCAGGCTGCAGCAGCCGCCCGACAGCGCCCCCCACAGCCCCTGCCGCAGCAGCCCCACCCGCCACACCAAGCCCCAAGCAAACGCCCACCCTGGGGCTACAGGCCAGCACAGCAGAGCGCCTGCGCTCGGCCATGCCTGCCGACTTGCTGCTGCTCGGTGAACAACACGACGCACCTGAACACCAGCAGGTACAACGTGACATCGTGCAGGCGCTGGCCACCAGCGGCCGTCTGGCCGCACTGGCGCTGGAGATGGCCGATGCAGGCCACAGCACCACCGGCCTGCCCGCCGACAGCAGCGAATTCTCCGTGCGCCAGGCTTTGCAGTGGAACGAAAAAGGCTGGCCGTGGGCGGCCTATGGCCCGGCCGTGATGGCGGCCGTCCATGCCGGGGTTCCGGTGCTGGGTGCCAACCTGCCGCGCGTGCAAATGCGGGGTGCCATGGCTGAACCCACACTCGACAGCCGCCTGCCCGCCACCGCCTGGCAGGTGCAGCAACAGGCCATTCGCAGTGGCCACTGCAACCTGCTGCCCGAAACCCAGACCGTGCCGATGGCCCGTATCCAGATCGCCAAAGACATCAGCATGGCCCACACGCTGGTCAGCGCCGTCCAGCCCGGCAAGATGGTGGTGCTGCTGGCGGGCAGCGGCCATGTGGACCGCCTGGTGGGTGTGCCGCAGCACCTGCCCACGGCGGTGAGCGCCAAAGCCGTGCGCCTGCAGGCGGGGGCCGCAGCGGACAGCGCACCT
>JAGOEY010000228.1:0-1140 GCA_017997515.1 Burkholderiaceae bacterium
GTGCAAGGTGGCATCAGCCTGGACGTGGGCCGCATGAACAAGCTGCTGTCGGTCAACGCCGATGACCTGACCGTGACGGTGCAGCCCGGCATCACCCGCAAACAACTCAACGAGGCGATCAAAGACACCGGCCTGTTCTTCCCGATCGACCCGGGTGCGGATGCGTCCATTGGCGGCATGAGCGCCACCCGCGCCAGCGGCACCAACGCCGTGCGTTACGGCACCATGCGTGAAAACGTGCTGGCACTCGAAGTGGTGACCGCTAGCGGCGAAGTGATCCGCACCGGCACCCGCGCCAAGAAGTCATCCGCAGGTTACGACCTCACGCGCCTGATGGTGGGCAGCGAAGGCACGCTGGGCGTCATCACCGAAATCACCGTCAAGCTCTACCCGCTGCCCGAAGCCGTGTCGGCCGCGATTTGTTCGTTCCCCAGCATCGAGGCCGCTGTGCGCACCACCATCCAGGTGATCCAGCTGGGGGTGCCGATTGCACGGGTCGAGCTGATCGACGTCAACACCGTGCGCATGGTGAATGCCTACGCCAAGCTGGGCCTGCGCGAAGAACCCATGCTGCTGATGGAATTCCACGGCACACCCAACAGCGTGAAAGAACAGGCCGAGCTGGTGCAGGAGATTGCATCCGAGTTTGGCGGCAACGCCTTTGAATGGGCCAGCACCCCCGAAGAACGCACCCGCCTGTGGACGGCGCGGCACAACGCCTACTTTGCGGCCATCCAGTCGCGCCCGGGCTGTGTGGCCATCTCCACCGACACCTGTGTGCCCATTTCGCGCCTGGCCGACTGCCTGCTGGACTCGGTGGCCGAGACGGACGCCAGCGGCATCCCCTACTTCCTGGTGGGCCACGTGGGTGACGGCAACTTCCACTTTGGTTACCTGATCGACCCCAACGACCCACACGAGCGCGAAGTGGCCGAAGGCCTGAACCACAAATTGGTGGAACGCGCATTGCGGCTGGAGGGCACCTGCACCGGTGAACACGGCGTGGGCCTGCACAAGATGGACTTTCTGGTGACCGAAACCGGCGCGGGCGCAGTGGACATGATGCGCACCATCAAACGTGCACTCGACCCGCAGAACATCATGAACCCGGGCAAGATTTTTGCTATATAAAACATAGCT
>JAGOEY010000228.1:1240-3604 GCA_017997515.1 Burkholderiaceae bacterium
GGCATTAAAAAACCCCTGTGCTCTTTCGAGCGACAGGGGTTTTTGCCTTCAAGGGCTGGGCTGCTTATTTCAGCAGTTCAGCCTTGGTGGCGTTGTCCAGGCGGCCGTTGACGGGAATACCACGTTCCTTCTGGAAGGTACGCAGGGCGTTGGTGGTTTTGGGGCCGCCTGCGCCGTCGGGACGGCCCACGTCAAAACCCAGTTCGTTCAGCTTGGTCTGCGCCTCACGCATCGACATGTTGACGGCTGCACCCGACCCTGGGGCCGAGGTTTGCGACGGGGCCGCGCCACCGTCCACGCCCAGGCGTCCGCCGCCGCCCAGGCCCTGGCCCTTGACCGTTTGGGCCTTGTAGTTGCGCAGGGCCACAACCATCTGGTTGTAGGCGTCCATAAACGCCGCCGCCACCACCTTGCCTTGGGGGGTGTTGCTGTAGCCGCTCACGCCGCCACCTGCCGAGCCACCAAACAGCGCACCAAAACCACCCCAATCGGTCTTGGAGGCGCTGCCTTCGGAGGCAGCGATCTGCACACCCGAGCGGTTGTCGATCATGGTCAGCATGGCGCTGGCTTCACGGGTCTTGGTGCCCGCACCCAGCGCGCCCAGCGCACGGCCACTGCCGCCGCCAATCAGGCCGCCGATAGCGGCACCCATGCCACCGGTGTCGTTCTGGCTGAACACGATTTCAGGCGACATGCCGTAGTCGGACGACACCATCTGGCCCTTGCCAAAGTTGCTGCCCTGGCGCATTTCGCCGGAGTTTTGCAGGTTGCGCTCGCGGTTCATGGCGTTCATACCGGCGGCGCTGCGCTCGACGATCACGAAGCAGTTTGACTGCTGGATCAGGATACGCAGCAGGTTGGAGGTGGGCGGCAGGCGGTATTCACCGGTCAGGATGGTGTACCAGCCCGCGCTCTGGTTTTCGATCAGGGAGATGGTGCCCAGCGGCGCGTCACATTTTTCCAGTGCGCTGTTGGTGTTAGTGCTGTTGCCACCGGCAGCAGCACCGGTCACCACGGTCTTGGCACCCGCATCGCCCATTTTCATGTTGGTGGTTTCGCAGCCCGACAGCAGCACGGCGGCGGCCACAGCGACGATGGAAAGTTGGGCGATTTTCATGGTTTCTCCTCAGGAAATAAAAGAAATATGCGGGCTGGAGGCCCTGTTTTTTGAAAACGGAACAAGTAATGTAGCTGGAAAAGGTATCCAAACAACGCCCAGCAAACGCTCAATCGGCCGGGCCGCGCAGGCGGTCAATCAGGCCGTTCAGCTCCTCGATGGAGCCGAAGTGGATCGCCAGCTCCCCCATCTCTTCGGTGCGGCCGTGGCGTTTAACGCGTTTTTTCACACGCACCTCAACCTCGGCGGTGAGCAGGTCGGACAACTCCTCCTCCACCCGCTTCAGGTCGCGTGACTTTTCCTTCTTGGGTTTGCTGGAGACCAGGTTGAACTCGGCACCCAGCTTCTTGACCAGGCTTTCGGCCTCGCGCACCGACATGGTTTTGGCCGCAATCTGGTTGGCGGCGGTGATCTGGGTGGCTTTGTCCAAGCCCAGCAGGGCACGGGCGTGGCCCATGTCCAGGTCACCCGCCATCAGCATGGTCTGCACCGGCTCGGCCAGGTTCAGCAGGCGCAGCAGGTTGCTGGCAGCGCTGCGGGAACGGCCCACGGCCTGCGCGGCCTGTTCATGCGTGTGGCCAAACTCCTTCACCAGGCGTTGCAGGCCCTGGGCTTCTTCCAGCGGATTCAGGTCTTCACGCTGGATGTTTTCGATCAGCGCCATGGCGGCGGCAGCCTCGTTGGGCACGTCGCGCACCAGCACCGGCACCACATCCAGCCCCGCCAGTTTGGCGGCACGGAAGCGCCGTTCACCGGCGATGATTTCGTACTTGCCCTGGTTGGCCCCATCGGCCAGGCGGCGCACCAGGATGGGCTGCATGATGCCCTGGGCGCGGATACTTTCGGCCAGCTCGTAGAGTGCGCCCTCGTCCATGCGGGTGCGCGGCTGGTACTGGCCGGCCACCATCTCGGCCAGCGGCAGCGTGGTGGGCAGGCCGGGCTCTGCGGGCGGCGGGTCTTGCACCGTGGGGCCAAGCAGGCTTTCCAGGCCCATGCCCAGGCCTTTGCGTTTGGGGGTTGCCATGTCTGTGTGCTTTCTATTGGGGGTTCAGTAACAGCGCCCGCCCTTGCGGCCAGTCGCCCAGGCCGGATTCGGCGTTGATATGGCCATGTGGGCCGATGTTGTGCAGCGTCGCGCCCCAGTGGGTGGCCAGCTGGGCAGCGGCGTCCAGCGTGCTGAACGGGTCATCCGTCGATGCCACCAGGGTGGAGGGGAATGGCAAAGCCTGCAGCACCGGCTGCGTCCA
>JAGOEY010000036.1 GCA_017997515.1 Burkholderiaceae bacterium
TGGGCCGCGTCACCCCCCGTGAAGTGGCCCGCGCCACCGAAATCGCCCGCGGTGTGGGGGGGGTGGAAAAAGTGGTGCGGGTGTTTGAAATCATCAGCGAAGACGAACTGGCCCGGTACCAAGCCAAGCCTGCACCTGTGACCACCGACAGTAGCCCTCAAAAATAAACAAAACAAGCCTCTAGCGCCCAGTGGATGGGCGCAGAGTGCTATTCATTTTGTGGATTACTTCAGCCGGGTGATGAGGCTGGAGGTGTCCCAGCGCTGCCCACCGGCTTGCTGCACATCGGCATAAAACTGGTCCACCAGCGCGGTGACCGGCAGACGGGCACCGTTGCGTTTGGCTTCGTCCAGCACCAGGCCCAGATCCTTGCGCATCCAGTCCACGGCAAAACCGAAGTCGAATTTACCTTCGACCATGGTTTTGCCGCGGTTGTCCATCTGCCAGCTTTGGGCGGCACCCTTGCCGATCACACCCAGCACGGCTTCCATGTCCAGACCGGCACGCTGGCCAAACGCCACGGCTTCAGACAGGCCTTGCACCAGGCCCGCGATACAGATCTGGTTGACCATCTTGGCCAGCTGGCCCGCGCCACTGTCACCCAACAGCGTGAACGCGCGGGAGAACGCCTTTGCCACCGGCTGGCTGGCGGCAAACGCCGCAGCGTCACCACCACACATCACTGTGAGTAAACCGTTTTGTGCGCCAGCCTGGCCGCCGGACACGGGGGCATCCACAAACTGCAGCCCGATGTTGCGCGCCGCCGTGGCCAGCTCACGCGCCACACTGGCCGATGCCGTGGTGTGGTCCACAAAAATCGCGCCGGGTTGCATGCCCGCAAACGCACCGTCCGCGCCCAGCGTGACCGAACGCAGGTCGTCGTCATTGCCCACACAGCAGAACACAAAGTCCGCACCCGCTACCGCCTCACGCGGCGTATTTTTGAAGCCATTTTGGCCTGCAGCGCCCGCAAATTCTGCGCACCATGCTTCTGATTTTGTAGCGGTGCGGTTGTATACCGTCACCGTATGCCCCGCCCGCGCCAGATGCCCCGCCATCGGATACCCCATCACCCCCAGCCCCAGAAAGGCAACTTTGCGGGCAGGGGTGGCTTCGTAGGTTTTGGGCTGGATGCTGGACATGGCGCGTTTCTCAAAAATTGAAGAGGGGAGAACCATACACCGAATGCGCACGGCCCTCACAAAGTGCGTGCCCCTTCAAGCAGACACCGTGGAACCGGCTCCGCCGGGCCACTGGTGTCGCCCCCTGCAAGGGGGAAGGAGTAGCGGAACGAAGTCCGCGAAGCCTGGGGGTGTACCTAGACTATCGCGAAATGCTCGGTGCCAGAGGCCAGGTCCGGCGAGCGCGCGCGTTGGCTGTTGAGCTTGATCTGCAGGCGCAGGTCGTTGAGAGAGTCGGCGTTGCGCAGGGCGTCTTCGTAGGTGATGACGTTGCTCTCGAACGCGTCGAACAGCGCCTGGTCGAAGGTCTGCATGCCCAGGTTGCGGCTTTTCTTCATGACCTCCTTGATCTCGGTGACATCACCCTTGAAGATCAGGTCGGAGATCAGCGGGGTGTTCAGCATCACCTCCACCGCTGCGGCGCGGCCCTTGCCGTCCTGTTTGGGGATCAGCCGCTGCGAGATAAGTGCACGCAGGTTGAGCGACAGGTCCATCAGCAGCTGCGGGCGGCGCTCTTCGGGGAAGAAGTTGATGATCCGGTCGAGTGCCTGGTTGGCGCTGTTGGCGTGGAGGGTGGCCAGGCACAGGTGGCCGGTTTCCGAGAACGCGATGGCGTGTTCCATGGTTTCGCGGTCGCGGATTTCGCCCATCAGGATCACGTCGGGGGCCTGGCGCAAGGTGTTTTTCAGCGCGGCTTCCCAGCTGTCGGTGTCCAGCCCCACTTCACGCTGCGTCACCACGCAGTTCTTGTGCGGGTGCACAAACTCCACCGGGTCTTCGATGGTGATGATGTGGCCGTAGGAGTTCTCGTTGCGCCAGTCCACCATGGACGCCAGCGTGGTGGATTTGCCCGAGCCCGTGGCCCCCACCAAAATACACAGTCCGCGTTTGGCCAGCGCCACTTCCTTGAGCACCTGGGGCACACCCAGGCCGTCGATGGTGGGCAGTGTGGTGGGGATGACCCGCATCACCATGCCCACTTTGCCCTGCTGGATAAACGCATTACAGCGGAAGCGGCCCACACCTGCGGGCGCGATGGCGAAGTTGCATTCCTTGCTGCGTTCAAACTCTGCCGCCTGTTTGTCGCTCATGATGGCGCGTGCCAGCGACATGGTGTGCACCCCCGTCAGGGGCTGCGGCGAAACCTTGGTCACCTTGCCGTCCACCTTGATGGCGGGCGGGAAGTCGCTGGTGATGAACAGGTCACTGCCACCCCGGCTGACCATCAGCTTCAGAAGGTCGTTGACAAATTTACTGGCCTGGTCGCGTTCCATCGTGTTCCTTCGGTGCAGCTGCGGTGGGCTTATTTGCGGCTGTCGCCCAGCCGTGCACTGACCACACGCAGGCGCAGCGACAGCTTGCGGGCCAGCAGGGCAATCAGGCTGGCGGCGAGTTGGGGGTCGGAGCTGACCATGTCGTCCATGGCCTCGGCGCTGAGCACCGCGATTTCACATTCGGTCAGGGTGGTGCAGGCGGAGAAACGGATGCCGCTGTCGAGCAGCGACATCTCACCAAGGATGTCACCCGGGCGGGTTTCGGCCAGGCGCAGGTGTTCACCCCAGGGCTGGATGCGGTCCACCGCAATGGTGCCGGTCAGCAGCACCACCATGAAGTTGCCGTACTCTTCCTGGCGGATCACGTCGCGGCTTGCAGGAATGGCTGCAAATTCAAAAAACCGCTCCATACGCGCCACCGCGTTGGTGTCCAGCTGCGCCATGTATTTGTCCTGGGCCCACAGCGTCTGCAGCAGTTTGCCGCCGCGGGTGGAGGGCATACGTTTGGCGCCCACTTCCACGGCGCGGGCCTCCCAGGGCACCAGCATGGATGCGTCCACACCCTGTTCGGCAAATGCGGTAGTGAACAGGACGGAGTCGGGGCGGTCCTCGTCCGGTTTGGGCGGGGTTTTGGAGCGCAGCATGCCGAGGATGCCTTTCATGCCATGCTCCAGTCGCGGGGGGGGCTCAATGTGTGCATGGTGTCTTAACCGGGGAAGTTTTCAGGGATCTTGGCCTTGCCGCGGGCTTCGGCCGGGCTGATGATGTTGCGCCGCACCAGATCGGTCAGGTTCTGGTCCAGCGTCTGCATACCCACGCTGTTGCCGGTCTGGATGGTGGAGTACATCTGCGCCACCTTGGCCTCGCGGATCAGGTTACGGATGGCGCTGGTGCCGATCATGATTTCATGCGCGGCCACACGGCCCTGGCCGTCCTTGGTTTTGCACAGCGTTTGTGAAATCACGGCCTGCAGCGACTCGGACAACATGGCCCGCACCATTTCTTTTTCGTCCGCCGGGAACACGTCGATGATCCGGTCGATGGTTTTGGCCGCACTCGATGTGTGCAGCGTGCCAAACACCAGATGGCCGGTTTCCGCCGCCGTCATGGCCAGGCGGATGGTCTCCAGGTCGCGCATTTCACCGACCAGAATAGCGTCCGGGTCTTCGCGCAGGGCAGAGCGCAGCGCCTGCGCAAAACCATGGGTGTGGGGGCCGACCTCGCGCTGGTTGATCAGGCACTTCTTCGACTCGTGCACAAATTCGATCGGGTCTTCCACCGTCAGCACGTGGGCGTATTCGGTTTCGTTCAGATAGTTGACCATGGCTGCCAGCGTGGTGGACTTGCCCGAGCCGGTGGGGCCGGTCACCAGCACCAGCCCCCGTGGTTTAAGCGCCAGGTCGCCAAAAATCTTGGGCGCGTTGAGCTGCTCCAGCGTCAGAATCTTGGACGGAATCGTCCGCAGCACCGCACCCGCACCGCGTTGGTGGTTAAACGCGTTGACCCGGAAGCGCGCCAGACCTTCGATTTCGAACGAGAAGTCGATCTCCAGAAACTCTTCGTAGGTCTTGCGCTGCGTGTCGTTCATGATGTCGTACACCATCGCATGCACCGTCTTGTGGTCGAGTGCGTCCACGTTCAGGCGGCGCACGTCACCATGCACCCGGATCATGGGTGGCAGGCCTGCAGAGAGGTGAAGATCGGATGCTTTGTTCTTGACGCTGAACGCGAGCAATTGGGTAATGTCCACGGTGCCCCTTGGGTGGTTTGGTACGCTGTGGCCATTATGACCATGATTGGTAACAATTTACAACGTGTGCACGCGCGTATGGCAGCGGCATGTGCCGATGCGGGCCGGGCTGCCGCCGACGTCCAGTTGCTGGCCGTGTCCAAGACGTTTGATGCCGACGCCGTGCGAGAGGCCGCCGCAGCCGGCCAAACCGCCTTTGGCGAAAATTACATCCAGGAAGCGGTGGCCAAGATCCAGGCGCTGCAAGGTTTGGGCCTGGTGTGGCATTGCATAGGCCCGGTGCAAAGCAACAAAAGCCGTCTGGTGGCCGAACATTTCGACTGGGTGCACACGGTGGACCGCCTGAAACTGGCCGAGCGGCTGTCGGCCCAGCGCCCCGCCCACCTGCCGCCGCTGAACGTGTGTATCCAGGCCAACATTGACGGCGGTGCCACCAAATCCGGCGTGGCCCCCGCCGATGTGGCGGCGCTGGCCCAGGCCATAGTCGGCCTGCCCGGGCTGCGCCTGCGCGGGCTGATGACTATTCCCGACATTGCTCCTGATTTTGCAGCGCAGTGCGCAGTCCACACGGGCGCTAGAGCCTTGTTTGATGCTGTAAAAGCCGGTTTAAGCGCAGGCCATGCCGCAGATTTCGACACCCTGTCGATGGGTATGAGTGCCGACCTGGAGGCCGCCATTCGCTGCGGCAGCACCCTGGTGCGGGTGGGCACCGCCATTTTTGGCGGGCGGGTGGCGTAGGGACGCTGCCCTTTACCAGTAGTTATCCGTGGGGCGCTGTGGGGGCATCGTGGAAACTGCCGGACTCCACGTCGGTGATGCGGCAGTCGAGGGCATCTTCATCCGCCGCGATGTCGGCGGCGGTGCGCGCGATCAGCGTGACGTCGGCCCGGGCCAGCTGACCGGCCAGTGCACGCTGGCGCCGCACCGGCCAGTGTTCGTACAACAGCAGCTCTGCCGGGCGCCACACAGCCACCCACGCGACAATCATCAGGCTTTCACTGACGGCTTTCACAATGTGCGAGTCGGTCAGCAGCAGCACGGCCTGGACACTGCCCAGCAACACGGCCATGAACAGCAGGCCCACCACCGCTGCCACCCGGCCATTACGCATGATCTGGCGCAGGTGCCGCGCAGCATCTTCCTGCGTGCGGGTGAACTGCGCTTCCACGGCCTCGCGCACCTCTTCCAGGCGGCCCGTATCCTGCGGCGGCACGGTGAACTCCAGCGCAAAGTGGGTGTTACGCGGGGACTGCCCCGCCAGGGACAACAGCATGGCCACGGCGTCGGGGTGCAGGTGGGGGGCGGCCAGCGCAGAGCCCGCGGTGTCCAGCAGGCTTTGCACCGATACGACGGGCAGTTGCAGGGTGGTGGTGGTCGAGCGCATGCCCTGGAGTGTCTCCGAAATCGGCCCCGGTGCGCTCGGCCCTGCCGTCACCTCAGCCGTCACATCAGCCGCAGATGCGTCGAGTTCTTCACCTCTTCCATCACGGCATAGGTACGGGTCTCGCGCACACCGGGTAGCTGCCACAGCACCGTGCCCGCGAAGTTGCGGTAGGCCAGCATGTCGGCCATCCGGGTCTTGAGCAGGTAGTCAAACCCGCCCGCCACCATGTGGCACTCCATGATTTCAGGGTACACCTGCACGGCAGCCTTGAACTGGTCGAACACGTTGGGGGTGGTGCGGTCCAGCAGCACTTCCACAAACACCAGCATCGCCGCACCCAGCTTCAGCGGGTTGAGTCGCGCCTCGTAGCCCAGGATGTAGCCCTCGCGCGTGAGGCGCTGCACGCGCGCCAGCACGGCTGTGGGCGACAACGCCACGGTTTCGGCGAGTTTCAGGTTGGTGGTGCGGCCGTCCTGCTGCAGCGCCTGCAGGATGCGCAGGTCGAGCCGGTCCAGATCGTCCAAAGGGGTTTGCATCTGGTGAATTATCCGGTGCAAGGCCGCAAATACGACATTTAATTCTTCCGGGCTAGCGGCACCATTGCGTGATTCACTGTTTTGACACGGACACACCATGCCCTCCAGACTGCCTTCCCCCTACCGGCCCGAGGCCGAGATCGTTGCCCACCGTTTGCAGGCGCTGTCCGGGGTGCTGGACTGGGCGGCGGCCAGCGCCCCGGCGCGCCCCTGGGTGCAGGCCGTGCGTGACAACCCGCCGCCGTTCTGGGCCATGGAAAGCCTGCTGCGCGAATACCCCATCTCCAGCGCCGAAGGCCTGGCCCTGATGCGCCTGGCCGAAGCCTTGCTGCGCGTGCCCGATGCCGAAACCGCTATCGCCCTCACCGCCGACCAGCTGGGCCGGGCCGACTTTGACGGCATGGACGACACCGGCGCTGCCGCCGTGCTGGGCCGCTCCACCCTGGCCAAGCTGTCCAGCAGCGCCATTGCCCTGTCGAAAAAGTTTTTGCCCGATGCCGAAGCGCCGCAAGGCCTGTTGACCAAGCTGGGCGCCAAAACTGTGGTGGCCGCCACCGTGCGCGCCGTGCAGCTGCTGGGCCGCCAGTTCGTGCTGGGCCAGACCATTGGGGACGCGATGGACGAAGCGGCATCTGCCCGCAAAAAGCAGCCGCAATTCACCTACAGCTACGACATGCTGGGCGAGGGCGCACGCACCGATGCCGATGCGCTGCACTACCTGCAAAGTTACCAGAATGCTATTGAATCCATAGCTACCCGCGCAGGTAAAACGGATGCGACAGAGCAAAACGACGGTATTTCCATCAAACTCAGTGCGCTGCACCCGCGCTACGAATGGACCCAGCGCGAACGTATCCTGGCCGAGCTGGTGCCGCGTGTCTGGGGTCTGTGTGAACAAGCCGCCCGCGCCAACATCAACCTGACCATCGACGCTGAAGAGGTGGACCGCCTGGAGCTGTCGCTCGACGTGTTCGAGGCGCTGGCCGCGTTGGTGTCGCAGCACCAGCCGCAGTGGCGCGGGTTTGGTTTGGCGATGCAGGCGTACCAAACCCGGGCGCTGGAACTCATCGAACACGTCGCCCATATCGGCCGCAAATACAAGCTGCGCCTGATGTGCCGCCTGGTGAAGGGCGCGTACTGGGATTCGGAAATCAAACGCGCACAAGAGCTGGGCCTGCCGCATTACCCCGTGTTCACCCACAAACACCACACCGACGTGTCCTACCTGGCCTGCGCCAAGGCCCTGCTGGATGCATCGGATGTGATCTACCCGCAGTTCGCCACCCACAACGCCGCCACCATTGCCGCCATCCTGCACCTGGCCGCTAAGAGCGGCAACCCGTTCGAGCTGCAACGCCTGCACGGCATGGGCGAGGGTGTGTACCGCGAGGTACTGAAGAACCCGCTCATCGGCTGTCGCGTCTACGCCCCTGTGGGCCAGCACCGCGACCTGCTGGCCTACCTGGTGCGCCGCCTGCTGGAGAACGGCGCGAACTCGTCTTTTGTGCACCAGCTGGCCGACGAGTCGGTGGGTATGGAAGAAATTCTGGTGTCGCCGCTGCGGCTGGAGCCAGAGTCGGCCTTCGTCCTGCCGCCAGCCCTGTTTGGCCGCCGCCAGAACAGCGCCGGGCTCGACCTGGAAGTCGCCACCCAGCGCGCCACGCTGCAAGCCGCCTTCGACAGCACCAGCATCTCTGCGGTGCCGGAGTTTGATGCCAAATTGGCCTCCAGCGCTTACCAGACAAGCGCAGACAGCTATAAAGTTTGGAGCAAAACTCCCGTCACCCACCGTGCCAGTCTGCTGCGCCACAGCGCCGACGCGCTGGAGCAGCACATGCCCCGCTTTTGCGCGCTGCTGGTCAAAGAAGCCTTCAAGACCTGGGGCGACGCCGTGTCCGAAGTGCGCGAGGCGGTGGACTTCCTGCGTTTTTACGCCGACGAAGCCGAGCGTGTGATGGCCCCGGTGGCACTGCCCGGCCCCACGGGTGAAACCAACGAACTGCGGCTGACCGCACGCGGCGTCTGGGTCTGCATCAGCCCGTGGAACTTCCCGCTGGCCATCTTCATGGGGCAGGTGGCCGCCGCACTCGCCACCGGCAACACGGTGCTGGCCAAACCCGCTGAACAAACCCCGGCCGTTGCGCTGGAAGCCGTCCGTCTCTTGCACGCTGCCGGTGTGCCCACAGGAGCCGTGCAGCTGTTACACGGCCCCGGCGAAACCGTGGGTGCGGCCCTGGTCGCGCTGCCCGGTATTGCGGGTGTGGTGTTCACCGGTTCGACCCCGGTGGCCCGCACCATCAACCGCGCGTTGGCCGCCAAAGACGGCCCCATCGTCCCGCTCATCGCCGAAACCGGCGGTATCAACGCCATGCTGGTGGACAGCACCGCGCTGCCCGAACAGGTGGTCGATGCCGTGGTGCAAAGCGCCTTCCGCAGCGCAGGCCAACGCTGCTCGGCGCTGCGCTTGTTGTGTGTACACGAAGCGATTGCCGACCACGTCATCGAGATGGTGCAAGGTGCGGCGAAGGAGCTGGTGCTGGGCGACACGGCCAATTGGGCTACAGACGTCGGCCCCGTCATCGACCGGTCAGCGTTTGACGGTATCCAGCAGCACATCCAGCGCCTGAAATCATCGTCAAAAGTGCTCCTGGCGCAGGATACACCTGCGCAAGCAGCTACCAACTTGATAGCGCCGCATGCTTTCGAGCTGCAGCAGGTCAGCGACGTAGCCCAGGAAATCTTCGGCCCGGTGCTCCATGTGGTGCGCTGGTCGGGCGACCCGCTGGCCGTCATCGAACAGGTCAACGCGCTGGGCTACGGCCTGACCATGGGCATCCAGACCCGCATCGACAGCCGTGCCCACAGCCTGGCCGCCGCCGCCCACATCGGCAACGTCTACATCAACCGCAACACCATCGGCGCGGTGGTCGGTGTGCAGCCCTTCGGCGGCGAAGGGCTGAGCGGCACGGGGCCCAAAGCGGGTGGTCCGCACTACCTGCTGCGCTTCTGCGCGGAGCAGACGGTGACGGTGAACACCACGGCGGCGGGTGGCAACGCAGCGCTGCTGGCGGCCATGCCCTGAGACGTTTTTTTAGTGCAACACAAACGATGCAGGTAGCGACACCGCCACCACGCCATAACGCTTGGTATCCGGGCTGCCGGTGGTGGGTTTGTCGTCCAGGCCCCGCGTGCCGGTGATGTCGCGCAGCGCGTCGGTAACCAGGCGGGCCAGGTACTTGTCGCCGTCGATCTTCAGCTCGGTGTACGAGGCGTAGGCCAGTTTGTCCGACAGTTTCTGGACCACGGCGTCCTGGTTCTGGGCCAGCAGGCTGGCAAATTTTTCGGATTCGATGCTGCCAATCTCCACCGTCACGGCGGGCACAAACAGGATGTGGCGGCGGCTCTCCAGGCCGTCGGCCAGCGGGTTGGTGGGCACCAGCACCACCCGCAGCTCGGTGTTCAGCAGCGAAAGTGTTTGGACGGTGGTGGTGGCCGCGGGGCTGGTGGTGGCGGGGTCGGCACTGGCCGCTGTGGCCGCAGTGACCGGTGATGCCGGCGCAGCCGTTGTCCGCACGGTGGCCGCCGCCGGTGGTGCCGGTTTTTTCTGGCCCGACAGTGTCCATATCAGCACGCCGGACGCCAGGATCACAGTGGCCAGCAGCCACAGGTACCAGTTGGAGGGGCTGGCGGGTGCGGGAGCGCGGTGGGTGGGGGGCGCGGTGTAGCCGGTGGGCGGCGGTGGCCGCACGGGGGTGTGCTGCAGCTGCGCGTCGTAGGCCGCGCGCTGGTCGGCATCCGACAACACGGCATAGGCTTGCACGATCAGCGCCGCCCGGCGGGCCATGGCGCTGCTGTGGTCGCTGTCGGCCTGGTGTTTGTCCGGGTGGTGCCGCTGCATCAGGCTTTTGTAGGCGGCCCGCAGCACTTCCTTGCTGGCGTGGGGGCTGACCTCCAGAAGCTCGTAGTAATTCATGGGGGTGGGGCGCGGCGGGTTCAGCGGCGCAGCACTTCGCGCCATTCGGCTTTTTGCCGTTCGATGCGCAGCCGCTCCGTCTGCTCCTGCACGCGCCGGTCTTCCTTCTGCTGCCATTCACGGCGCTCGTCGTCGCGCCGCGCCTGCTCCGTGGCCCGCAGCTCGGCCATCCGCAGCTCGGCAGACACCTGCTCGCCACGGCGGCGGGACTCTTCCTCGAAGCGGCGTGCGTCCTGTTCGGCCTTGGTGGTCTGGCGTTCTGCCGTGCGTTTCTCGTTTTCCGCCGTGCGCCTCTCGCTTTCCTTGCGGCGGTTTTCCGCTTGCAGCGCCACCATCTCGGCGGTGTTGGCCGGGCGTACGCCGTAGGTCTGGTAGTACTCCTCCAGCTGTGCTTTCTCGCTGGCCCGGGTGGCGGCAGTGGCGGCCGATTCGGCCCGGCGGTTGCCCATCAGCATGCTGATGGACTGCGTGACCGCAGCAATGGCAAACAGCGTGCCCAGCACCACCATGATCTTGCGCAGCAGGGGCGCCATGCCGGTTGCGACCGGTTCGCTGCGGGGGGTGAAGCTGTGTTGCTCGCGTGTGGGTGCGCCACCTGCGCGCAGCGTCATGGCGTCGGCACGCAGGGTCATCGCGTCGGCCCGCAAGGCCATGGCCTCGGCGCGCAGTGACAGGGCTTCGGCATCGGCCTGCAGGGGCACCAGGGCCAGCTCGGGCGCGGCGGGCGGTGGCGCAGGCGGCACGGCTGTTGACGCCAGTTTGGCGTCGTAGGCACCACGGCTGCCGGGGTCACGCAGCGTTTTGAAGGCCAGCTGCAGCACTTTGACCTTGAAGTCGAAATCGTCCGCACTGATGCGGTCTTTCTGCGACGCCAGTTGGGCCATGGCAGCATCAAACGCCGCCTGCAGCTCGGCCTCGGACGCATCGGCGGCCACCGCCAGGATTTCGTACAGGGTTTTTTTCTTGGTGACCACGTGTATTGCTCCCCACTCCGTTGTGGGGTGAATTGTTACAAAAAATACGGCCGGATGGCGTGGGCTGTGCCGGGAATTTTGGTGGGGGTGTATGGGTTGCTAAATTGCTATTAAAAGCATAGCTATATGGGCTTGTGAAATATGCGCCAGAGCCCTGAATGCCTTGAATTTTTGGGGGCTAGAATCGGGCCCACCCATGCCCAAAGTCGTCCTCTTCAACAAACCCTTCAACGTGCTCACCCAGTTCCGCCCCGACGGTGACCGGGCCACGCTGGCGCAGTTCATCACCGACCCGACCCTGCGCGTGGCCGGGCGGCTGGACCGGGATTCGGAAGGTTTGCTGCTGCTGACCGACGACGGTGTGCTGAACGCCCGTATCACCCAGCCGCAGGAAAAGCAGTTCAAAACCTACCAGGTGCAGGTGGATGGCATTCCGACCGAAGCCGCGTTGCAGGCGCTGCGCCAGGGTGTGCTGCTCAACGACGGGTTGACGCTGCCCGCCGAGGCGCTGCAGATCGACGAGC